>NZ_JBFTKP010000007.1:0-272625 GCF_056396005.1 Allobosea sp. 05T439
CGTCCACCGCCGCCGCGACCCCGTCGTGATCACTTCAAGCCGAGAGAGCTTCGGCATAGGCGTATGACTATCCATACGCCTATTTCTTCACTCAGCACGCGCCACCGCAAGGCGGCCCACGCCGAAGGGCTACGCAGCGGCCTTTGATTTGAGAATTGAAGCCTCATCGTGGTGACAGATTTCATTTTCAATATTCCCGCCGGGTCATTCGGCCGGGCGGTTTTCAAATGTGATTAAAAGCCTTGAGAGATTCTATTTCAAGGTCATGATATTGATTTATATCGCAACATTCGTAGAATAAATACCTATTAGTTTTTGATAATATGCGATTTTTGTCCCGCGCAGATATTCATATCTCCGAAAATTGACGGATATAAACGTCTTATTTTCAAAATCCCCAATTCAGTAAATCAGGACGAATAGTGAATTTGCGTATATCCATAACACATAAATATAATTTCTTTTACCGGCGCTTAATTAATTCAACATCATGCATAATACGCCATTATAACCACATACGCCGTGTATTTATCCCCGATCATATCGACTTCAAACTCACGTCGATTCGTCAGAAAGCAACACATAAGCTATAATTATTGTTTTATGCCGTAGTATGAAGTACGGTCTACCATCCTAGCCGGACTCAAGGAAKGGAGGACGGATATGACTACAAATGAACACGCCCCCCTCTTTTCGGTTTGCTCGGGCGAACGTCACTTACCCGCGCATACGATAGCTAACCTTGAGGAACGAAGTTATGCGCATCACCTTGATGGGCTCGATGTGACGGAACGTCAGAAGTCCGATTTGATGCTCGTTGTTTGGGCCCTCATGCGTACTTGGGTCGAAATGGACCTGCCGATCGGCACATGTGGACCGATTTTTGAAGCACTACTCAGCCCATCTGCGAATGAGACAGAGCCCGCGAAAGAAACGGAGAATTTTCCCACGCAAGGAGAGCCCACATGAAACCAACCAGAACCAACGGGGCAGTGGTCCAGGAGGATACGAAATTCGCGCTAATCTACGCGCGGGTATCAAGCAAAAAGCAGGTCGTAGCGGGCGATGGGCTCAACTCACAACTCACCGCGTGTATTGCGTATGCGCAGGCTAAGGGATATGAAGTCGAAGGCATACATACCGATGACTTAAGCGGCAGCGCGCGAAACCGTGCTGGCTTGGACGCTGTGTTCACCCACATGCAGTCCAATCCGGACAAGCGGTATCGGATCATCTTTGACCATATCAACCGGTTTAGCCGCGACCTTTATCTTCACGGCGATCTCCGCCGGATTGTGAACGATCTGGGCGGCATCCTTGAGTCGCCGCACATGATCTACGGTAACGACTCGACTTCGCGCCTTGTCGAAAACATGAGCGTTGTCGTGTCGGACTATCAGCGGGTTCACAACACGGAACAGACAAACTCGCGGATGCGGTCACGCCTTACAAACGGCTATGCCGTATTCGCTGCGCCTGTCGGATATGTTTACGGCAAGGTGCAGGGCCACAGTGGCCGTGTGCTTGTCCGTAATGAGCCCTCTGCCTCGGTCGTAGTCGAATCCCTCGAAGGCTATGCCTCTGGTCGCTTCGAAACGGTGGCCGATGTGCTTCGGTTCTGTCAGGAGCAGCCGCTTTTTCCGAAAAGTCGTGCGGGTAAAATTACACACCAGCGCATTGGGCAATTTCTGAGGAATCCGTCCTACGCAGGGCTCGTTGGATCAGGCGCTTGGGGAATCCCGTTTCGCATGGGTCATCATGAGGCCCTCGTATCGATAGAAACGTATCAACACGTTCAAGACAGGCTAAACGGCATCAACCGCGCGCCCAAGCGCCGAAACCTCAATGAGGATTTTCCCTTGCGAGGTTTTGTCATGTGCGATGATTGCGGGAACCCCTTAACCGCTTGCTGGTCCAGAGGTAATTCCGGCCGTCATCCCTACTATCTCTGCCACACGCGAAGCTGCGCAAGCTACGGCAAGTCAATCCGTCGCAATGTGATCGAGGGTGAGTTCGCAGCACTGCTGACGCGCATCGCCCCCGAACAAAAGATCTTCGACATGGCCGTGGACATGTTCAAGGAGCTATGGCGTCACCGCCAAGGCAACGCCGAGTCGCGCGCAACAGCGCTCACGGAGGAACTGTCGCGTATCGAGCGCCAGATCGAGATTCACGTCGAGCGCCTTGTGTTGACCAGCCTTCCGGTTATTTCGAGGGCTCTGGAAGACAAGATCGGAAAACTGGAAGCTGAACGGCTGCTCGTCGAGGAGCGGATCGCTCTTGTGGACCGCACAGAAGGAAGCTTCGATGCCCGACTTAGAACCGCACTGTCGTTCCTCGGAAACCCTAGTAAATTCTGGGATTCTGGTTGCTTGAACGACCGTAGGGCGGTCCTAAAACTAACCTTTGCCACCTTCCTCCGCTACAGGCGCGGGGAAGGCTTTAGAACCGCAAAAATAGCTTTACCGTTCAGGGTGTTAGGCGACTTTATGTCGCCTAAGTTGGAAATGGCGCGCCCGAAAGGATTCGAACCTCTGACCCTCAGATTCGTAGTCTGATGCTCTATCCAGCTGAGCTACGGGCGCGTATCAGGTGGCTCGGCCGTGGCCGCGTCGATCTGATGTGGCGGGAATAACCGCAACGCTTCGGCTTGGCAACCCCCGTCTTCCCGGAAATCTGACATTCCCGGGGATGAGGGGGCAAGCGCGCCAAAAACGCGCGGGATGCTCAGTCTTCGCGCAAGCCACCCCCGCCAATTGCGGCAACCTCGGCGCTTTCCTGTCGCGCTTGCTTCGCGGCGCGATTCTTCGGCAATTTCTCGGCAATGCCATAGAGCTGTTCGCGCCGGTCCATCTCGCGCCAGACATCCGCGGGCGCGATACCGATCTCGCTCCAGAGCACGACGAGATTGTAGATCAGGTCGGCGCTCTCGAGGATCACCCGCTCGCGGTCGGCCTGGACCGCTTCCAGCCCGACCTCCACCGCCTCCTCGGCCAGCTTCTTGGCCATCTTCGGCAGCCCCTCGCCGATGAGCTTGGCGGTGCGCGAAAAGGCCGGGTCGCGCGTGCGCGCGGCAAGGACCGCAGTGTGAAGCTTGAAAACCGAATCAACCATATCGCGAGCCTCACCCCCTCATGTGAGCATTTCGTGACAGGGAGCATCAGGCAGCACGCAGCGCGAATCACTCCCCAGGAAATGGTAGAGCAAATCGCAGGGCGCGAAATGTTTGTTTCACGCCGAGACGAACTTGGAATGATCAGTCCGCAGCGAAGGGAGCGAAGGACCGGGCCACGTCGCGATAGACGGCCTGCTTGAACGGAATGATCAGATCGGGCGTCTCTTCCAGCCGTGCCCAGCGCCAGGCCTCGAACTCTGCCTTGTGACCTCCTGCCGGGTGCAGGATATCGATCTCGCTGTCGGGACCGTCGAGGCGGAAGGCGAACCATTTCTGGGCCTGGCCGCGCCAGCGACCCTTCCAGGCCTGTTGGCCGATATCCACGGGAAGATCATAGCTCAGCCAGACGGGCACCTCCGCCAGCAGCGAGACGGAGGTGACATTGGTTTCCTCCTGCAGCTCACGCAGCGCCGCCTGATAGGGCGTCTCGCCGGGATCGATGCCACCTTGCGGCATCTGCCAGGCGAAGCCCGGCGCAACATGCTCGCGCTTGGTCTTGTCCGCCCGGCGCCCGACGAAGACGAGCCCGTCGCGGTTGAACAAGGCCAGCCCGACGCAGGGGCGATAGCCGGGAGGCGGCTCGGTCATTTCAGGGACCCTGTTGTGGAGGGATTGCGCAGTCCGCGGGCTGCGCTGACCGGCACGATGACGAGGCCCTTGGCCTCCAGAGATTTGGCCCAGCGGGCAATGCGCTCGATCGAGACCGGCAGCGCGCTCGCCGCGCCGATCGCCACACCCTGTTCGCGCGCCTGAGTCTCAAGCCGCTGCAGCTGCTGGTCGATCGCATCGGCGCGGGTGACCGTATCGATCACCCTGTCGACCTTGAGTGCCGGAATCTGCGCCCGCGCTGCCGCGCTCGCGAGCTGGCTGCGCGAGGACGAGCCGTCGTCGACGACCATCAGCCCGCGACCGGCGATCTCGCGCAGGACCGGCGACAGGGCGTTCTCATCCGCCGTCAGCCGGCCACCGAGGAAATTGACGATGCCGACATAGCCGGTGAAGCGACCCAGCACCCAATGCAGCCGATCGAGATTCTCCGCGGCCTTGGGGCCCGAGAGCAGGGTATGCGGCCCGGGATCGTTGTCGGGATAGTCGAACGGTTCCATCGGCACCTGCAGGAAGACCTCATGGCCGTCGCCACGAGCCCGCTGCACGACGCGCTCCAGCTCGACTCCATAAGGCGCGAAGGCCAGCGAAACCGCGCCAGGCAGCTGCGTGATCGCATCTGCCGTACCATTCTGGCTGATGCCCAGCCCGCCGACGAGAAGCGCAATGCGGCCCGCCGGCTTGGTCTCAGGCGCCGAACCTAACGGGCGGGCATAGACCTGCATCGGTGTCGCGCCGTCCGGCGCCACCTTCGGCAGAAGGCCGAACCGGCTGCGTTCGACCAGCCGGCTGTCGGGAGCCGGCGCGAGCTTGACCTCGCCGCTATCGGGAATCGTGATGACGATCGCACCGGGGGCCTCTGCCCCGGGGCGCACGACGGTCACCCCTGATTCGATTTCAAGCTGGCGCGCTGTGGATTGGGAGCGCGGATCTGTGACATTCGGTTCGGCGGCAGGTGCGGCCGCGATTTCCCTTGAAGGCTGCCTGATCTCGATCGCGGCAGTCGCCATCGGCTCGCCACCGTCGGGATCGCGCCGGAACAGCAGGATGGCAATCACCGCAAGTGCCGCGCAGCCCATCGCCCCGCTCAGGGCAAGCGACAGCCAGCGCGCCCACGGTTTGCCGTGGCGCACCGGGCGACCCTGCCCCAAGGGCCGATCGAGCTCGGTAAGCGGCGTTCCGGCCAAGGGCAGCCGTCCTCAGCTGTTCGAATCGGACCCGAATCAGCGGCCCGCACGCCTAGTCTTGGCGCGTGCGGGGCCAGCAGTCGAGAGCGCCGGAGAACGGCGCTCTCCTCCCAGTCGGATGGAGATCAGTTCGGCTTGGCGGGCTCTGGGGTCGGAACCGGGCCGGCGACGTCCTTCTTGACACCCCGCAACAGATTCAGCGCGGCAAGAAGCTGCGTATCCTTGGCCGGGTCATTCGGCACATAGGAAGCCGAACCCGACTGCTCATCCTTGCCGTCGCCCGACTTGAGATGGCCCTTCAGGGATGCCTCGCCCTTGTTGTCCGTCAGCTTGTCCTTGAGCTCTGGCGGAATTTCCTGGACGACCTCGATATCCGGCGTGATGCCCTTGGCCTGGATCGAATTGCCCGATGGCGTGTAGTAGCGCGCCGTGGTCAGGCGCAGGCCGCCATTCGAGCCGAGCGGGATCACGGTCTGCACCGAGCCCTTGCCGAACGAGCGCGTGCCCATCACGGTTGCGCGCTTGTGATCCTGCAGGGCGCCGGCAACGATCTCGGCCGCCGAGGCCGAAGAGCCGTTGATCAGAACCACGACCGGCTTGCCCTTGGTCAGGTCGCCCGACTTGGCGTTGAAGACCTGGGTCTCCTCGGCATTGCGACCGCGCGTCGAGACGATCTTGCCGCGCTCCAGGAACGCGTCCGACACCAGCACCGACTGGTCGAGCCTGCCACCGCGATTATTGCGCAGATCGATCACATAGCCCTTGATCTTGTCGACACCGATCTCGGCATTGACCTTGTCGAGCGCCTTGCGCAGGCCCTCATAGGTCTGCTCGCTGAAAGTGCCGATGCGGATATAGCCGACATCGCCCTCAACCCGCTCCTCGACCGCCGGGACGACGATGGTGGAACGCGTCAGGGTGAACTCCAGCGGATCCGGCTTGCCCGGGCGCTCGATCTTGAGCTTGACCTGCGTGTTGATGATGCCGCGCATCTTCTCCACGGCCTGGGTCAGGCTCAGGCCTTTCACCTGGTCACCATCGATCTCCCTGATGATGTCGTTGGCGAGGATGCCGGCCTTGGAGGCGGGCGTGTCGCGAATCGGCTTGGCGACCTTGAGGACGCCGTCCTCCATCGTGACCTCTATGCCGAGGCCGCCGAACTGGCCGCGCATGTCCGTGTCCATGTCACGGAAGCTCTTGGCGTCGAGATAGGCCGAATGCGGATCGAGCGAGGAGACCATGCCGTTGATCGCGGCCTCGATCAGCTTCTGCTCGTCGGGCTTCTCGACATAGTCGGTGCGAATCTTCTCGAAGATGTCACCGAACAGGTTGAGGCTACGATAGACCTCGGCCGAGGCCGCGACCGCGCTGGTCGAGGACAGCAGGTGGGTCTGCGTCGCCAGACTGGTAAGGCCCGCGCCAACGATTGCGCCGGCGAGAACGAGGGAGACCTTGCGCATCATCCGCGAACCTTTTCGCTTTGCGATTTCGTCCACCACGGTGCCGGGTCGATCGAAACGCCGTCTTTTCTGAACTCAATATAGAGAACCGGTTCCCCAGTCCCCGAACCTACGATCGTCGCGGCAGCTTCCGACGTTTGACCCATCATCGCAACCGGTTCCCCGGCAAGGACGAATTGGTTCAGCGACACGTCGATCCGCTGCATGCCGGCCAAGAGCAAATAGTACCCCCCACCCGCGTTCAGGATCAAGAGTTGCCCGAAGGAGCGGAACGGCCCAGCGTAAACAACCCAAGCGTCGGAAGGCGCCGAAACTAGGGCATTAGGGCGGGTTGTCAGTGAAATTCCGCGCGTCGTGCCGCCAACGCCGTCATTGTCACCAAAACCACGCAATTGTGATCCGGCAGCGGGCAGCGGCAGCATGCCGCGAGCTTCCGCGAAAGCGATCTTCGGCGCAAGCCGGGCGGGGTCCTTGAAAGCGAGCGCCGCCATGCGTTGCCGCTGCTCGCGGGTCTCGGCCTCCAGAGCCTGGCGCGCCGCTTCCGCGGCGCGATTCGCGACGGAGATTTCCTTCTCGATGCGCTCGACGAAATCGCGCAGACCCTTCGCCTGCGCCGCAAGCTCTCCGCTCATCCCGCGCTGCGCCTCGATATCCTTGGCGGCGCTGGCCTCGCGCTCGCGCCTGGCGTCGATCAGCGAAGCAAGGCGCTGGCGCTCGCCCGCGAGCGTTTCCAGCTCACCGGTCATCGCCTTGCGCTCTTCCGCGATCCCGCCGCGCAACCGCACCAACTCGCCGAGATCTGTGCTGAGGATCTCGATCTCCTGGCGCAGATCGGGCACCACAGCGCCGAGCAGCATCGAGGCGCGCACCGCCTCCAGGATATCCTCCGGCCGCACCAGAACGGCCGGCGGCGGCCGGCGGCCGATCCGCTGGAGCGCGGCCAGGACTTCGCCGATCAAGCCGCGGCGGCCCTCGAGGGAACGCCGGATCGCGGTTTCGCTGGTCTGCAGAAGCGCCAGCCGCTCCTCGATCGCGCCAATACGACGTTCGACCCCCTGGGTACGGGTCGTCGTCTCGAGCAGCGCCTTGTTGAGACCGGCCCGATCGGCCCGGATCGTGGCGATCTCAGCCTCCAGCTTGGCTCGCGCCTCGGCATTGCCGGCCAGCCGTTCCTCGATCGCCTTCAACTCGGCTTCGCGGGCCTGTTTCTCCACCTGTTTCTGCGCGATTTCGGGCGCCACGCGATCCGGATCGGGCCCCGGCTCCTGAGCGTTGACCGCCAGATGACCGAGACCGAGCGCGAGCCATAGCAAAGCGGCGCTGCCGAGGCGGCGCGAACTGGCTCGAATCACTGATGCGGCGGACGTCATGCGCGATGATAGGGATGTCCGGCGATAATCGTCATGGCCCTGTAGAGCTGCTCCAACGCAAGCACGCGCACGAGCTGATGCGGCAATGTCAGGGCCCCGAAGGCCAGCGTCAGATCAGCACGATCCCGAATGGTCTCATCCAGCCCGTCCGCACCGCCGATCACGAGGCTCGCGGTGCCCGTACCGGCGTCTCGCGAGGCCGCGATCCTGCCGGCGAAGGCATCGCTCGTCAGGCTCCTGCCACGCTCGTCAAGTGCAATCAGCAGCCCCGGCGAGAGCTTTGAAAGGATCGCGGCAGCCTCATCGCGCTTGCGCTCTTCAGGCCGCCGCGCCCGGCTTTCAGGCAGCTCCGTGACATCGGGCCCAGTCAGACCAAGGCTGCGCCCGAGACCATGGCTACGTTCGCGGTAGCGCTCGCAGAGGTCCCGTTCCGGCCCGTCCTTGAGCCGGCCGACGGTGATGATGGCGAGCCGCACCGGAAATCAGGATCAGCCGACGAGCCGCTCATTCGGGCGGTCGGCGCCCCACATCTTTTCCAGATTGTAGAACTGGCGCACTTCCGGCCGGAAGACATGGACGATGAGATCGCCCGTATCGATCAGCACCCAGTCGCAGGCAGGCATGCCCTCGACCTTCGGCGTCGGCAGTCCCGTCTTCTTGAAGGCCTCGACGAGGCTGTCGGCAATCGAGGCGACATGGCGGTTCACGCGCCCTGACGCGATGATCATCGCGTCAGCCAGCGAAGTCTTGCCAACCAGATCGATAACGGTGATGTCCTCGGCCTTCATATCTTCGAGAACATGGATTGCGAGGGCCACGCTGTCGGCGGACGGGTTTCCGGGGACAGCAGCCTGGGGAAGCGGCTTCGGCTCGGCTTCACCAAGGGTTTGACGGTTCAGTTCCGTATCCTCACATGACGACGCGCTCTCAGCGCGACGATCCTAAATTAAGCGATATGAGGTCGAAATTCAATCGCGACCAGCCAACTGGCGCAAATAGGTCGAGGACAGCTCGGAGCGCCGGCCATGCAGGAACACCCAGGCGGGGGGCTCCAGCAGCGGCAGGGCGGCAGCGGCATTCTCGGAAACCCGCCAGCGCGACAGCCAGTTGGCGGCCGGCGAAGCCACCGCGCGATGCGTCGATCCCGGGCGGTCGATCACGGCGATGGGCATCATCCGGGCAATGGCTCGCCACTCGTTCCAGCGGTGGAAACCCGCAAGATTGTCGGACCCCATGATCCAGACGAAGCGGACGCCAGGGCAGCGCAATTTGAGGGCGCGCAGGGTATCGGCGGTATAGCGGGTGCGCAGGCTCGCCTCGACCCCGGTGACATGGATGCGGGCGTGATCGGCAAGCTCTTGCGCCGTCGCAATGCGTTCGCCGAGCGATGGCAGGGCCGCATTGTCCTTGAGCGGATTGCCCGGGGTGACCAGCCACCAGACGCGGTCGAGCTGCAGCCGACGCAGCGCCGTCAGGCTCGCCATGCGGTGACCGTCATGTGCCGGGTTGAAGCTCCCGCCGAACAAGCCGATCCGAAGGCCCGGTGCATGGGGCGGCAGGCGCAGATCCTCTGCCCTCACGGCCGGATCTGGCCGCTGCCATGAACCCGGTATTTGAAGGAGCAGAGCTGCTCGACACCGACCGGCCCGCGCGCATGCATACGCCCCGTCGCGATGCCGATCTCGGCGCCGAAGCCGAACTCGCCGCCATCGGCAAACTGGGTCGAGGCATTATGGACGACGATGGCTGAATCGACCTCGGCCAGGAAGCGCTGCGCCGCCGCCTCGTCGGCAGTCACGATTGCATCTGTATGGTGCGAACCGTAGCGCTCGATATGCGCGATCGCCGCATCAAGCCCGTCGACCACCTTCACCGCAATGATCCGGTCCAGATATTCGGTTGCCCAGTCCGCCTCGGTTGCAGGCGTCACCTGCGGATTGGCCGCCTGTGCGGCGACATCGCCACGAACCGCGCAACCGGCCTCGACCAGCATCCTGAGGAGCGGCTGCAAATGGGTTGCAGCACAGGCGGCATCGACCAGTAGGCTCTCGGCCGCGCCGCAGACGCCGGTACGGCGCAGCTTTGCGTTCAGCACGATCGCCTTGGCCATGTCGAGATCGGCGGCTCCATGGATATAGACATGACAGTTGCCGTCGAGATGCGCGAAGACCGGCACACGCGCATCGCTCTGGACACGGGCGACCAGGCTCTTGCCGCCGCGCGGCACGACGACATCGACGGCACCGCCGAGCCCCGCCAGAATCTCGCCAACCGCTGCGCGGTCACGTGTCGGCACCAGCTGGATCGCGTCGCCCGGCAACCCTGCAGTTTCCAGTCCCTGGCGGAGCGCTGCAGCAATCTCGGTCGAGGTGCGGAAACTATCCGAGCCGGCGCGCAGGATCGCGGCATTGCCGCTCTTCAGGCAAAGCGCGCCGGCATCGGCGGTGACATTCGGGCGGCTTTCGAAGATCACCGCGATCACGCCAAGCGGTGTCGCCACGCGCTCGAAGGCAAGGCCATTGGGCTGGGTCCATTTGGCGAGCACGCGACCGACGGGGTCGGGCAACAGGGCGATGCCCGCCACCGCTTCGGCAACCGCCGCCAACCGGGCCTCGTCCAGCATCAGACGGTCGATGAAGGCGGCGTTCTGGCCGGCGCCGCGCGCCTCATCGAGGTCTCGCGCATTGGCGGCGAGGATCGCCGGCGCACGCTCGCGCAGGGCCTCGGCCATCGCCATCAGCGCCGCGTTGCGCTGCTCAGCCGACGCAAGCGCGACCAGCCGCGCAGCAGCGCGGGCCTGCCGGCCTAGCCCATGCATGACCGTGCCGATTTCCTCTTGGCCATCGCTTGCAGAAACCACGCGCAGCGCGCCTTCGCCAGTCATCGTCAACTCACCCGTTTCCTTGAGCCCGGCGACCTTAGCCGACACCGAGCGCCATGTCGTCACGGTGGATCATCTCGGCGCGCCCGGGATAGCCGAGGATCGCCTCGATATCGCGCGAGGCCTTGCCGAGCACGAGCCCCGCCTCCCCCGCATCATAGGCCACCAGCCCCCGTCCGAGCACCCGCCCATCCGGATCACGGATGAGCACGGCATCGCCACGCGCGAATTCACCCTCGATCCGGCTGACGCCGACAGGCAGCAGGCTCGCTCCACCGCGCAAGGCACGAGCGGCCCCTGCATCGACATACAGGGTGCCGCGCGGCTCGAGCGAGCCAGCAATCCAGGTCTTGCGCGCCGTCGCAGGCGTCGAAGCCGAGAGAAACCAGGTGCAGCGCCCGCCAGCCACGATCGCACTGAGCGGGTTCTTCGTCCGCCCATCGGCGATCAGCATATGAGTGCCGCCCGCCGCCGCGATCTTGCCCGCCTCGATCTTGGTGCGCATCCCGCCGCGGGAGAGTTCGGACGCTGCTCCGCCCGCCATGGCCTCGATCTCCGGCGTGATCAGCTCGACCAGCGGGATATGGCGCGCAGCCGGGTCCCGCGCCGGCGGCGCCGTGTAGAGCCCATCGATATCGGAGAACAGCACCAGCAGGTCGGCGCCCGCCATGGTCGCGACACGCGCGGCGAGGCGGTCATTGTCGCCATAGCGGATTTCGGTCGTCGCGACCGTATCATTCTCGTTGATCACCGGAATCGCGCGCAGATCGAGCAGGCGGCCAAGCGTGGCGCGCGCATTGAGATAGCGGCGGCGCTCTTCGGTATCCGCCAGCGTCAGCAGGATCTGTCCGGCGGTCAGCCCGTGATGTCCCAGCGCCTCGGACCATGTCCGCGCCAGCGCGATCTGCCCGACGGCCGCAGCCGCCTGGCTTTCTTCCAGTCGCAGCGGACCGCTCGGAAGTCTGAGCACGGTCCGGCCGAGCGCAATTGCCCCCGACGAGACGACAAGCACATCGGCGCCGCGCAAGTGCAGTTCGGCGAGATCCTCAGCGAGCGCGGCGAGCCAGGCCTGGCGCAGCCGGCCGCGCTCGCGGTCGACCAGCAGGGCCGAACCGACCTTGACCACGATGCGGCGGAACTGACTCAGCGACGGCGTGTTCACGGAGAAGACCAGGATCGAGTAACGGAAGCGAGGATTGCCTGTTGGCGAAAACCCGACACTTGTAAAGCGCKCCGCCGCCCGTTCGGCTATGCATGCCCATGCAAAAGCATGCCTGAACCCCGGCAATTGCATTGACATTCACTGTTCGAGAGGCCATATGGCGGCCGTCGATATTCGGCCGAACGCCGCGGTCCTGCGCATGTCAATGTGCCCGCCGACGACCTTCCCCGCTCAGATCGAACAACCGGCGCGCGGCCTTCTGGTGCGCTTCAACATGACGCTGCGAAGATTTCGCTGGATCTCGRGCCCGGGTTCAGCGCGATGTTTTCGCATTTCGAATGAAGGAAACCAGGATGCAGGTTCTCGTCCGCGACAATAACGTCGACCAGGCGCTGCGAGTGCTTAAGAAGAAATTGCAGCGCGAAGGCGTTTTTCGTGAGATGAAGCGCCGCTCAGCTTATGAGAAGCCATCCGAGCAGCGCGCCCGCGAAAAGGCCGATGCCGTTCGCCGTGCCCGCAAGGCCGCTCGCAAGCAGGCTCAGCGCGAAGGTCTCATCGCCGCGCCGAAGCCCAAGGCGAAGCCGACCCGCGCCGCAGGCGCAGCGCCTGCGCGCTGATTACAATACACATCCGGCCAGTTCTGGATTATTGCCCCCGCGGGCTCGCGAGTTAGAGCCCGTTCAACCCAAGAAGGTAGACCTTGAAGAACCCGAACGACCGCAGCTTCACTGATCGTCAGTCCAACTCCGCCAATGCCAAGAAGGCGCTGCTAGAGCGTTTCCAGGCACGGCCGAAGGCCGATGACCCGATCATGCAGCAGCGCCGCGCGGAGCGCCAGGCCATTGCCGATGCACGCGCTGTCCGCGACGCCGAAAAGGCCGCTGCCCGCGTCGAGGCTGAGCGCCTCGCGGCGATCGAACGCGCCGCCCAGGAGGAAGCCGAGCGTCAGGCCGAACTGGTGCGTGAGGCCGCCCGCAAGGCCGAACAGGCCAAGCGCGATGCCGAGCGCCCCCGCAAGGTTCTGCTCGAGGCCGTCCAGTACATGCAGATGCGCGCTGCCGGCAAAGGCCGCCGCTGAGCGACGCTCCGCCTTCCGGGGTCGAAAGACCTCGATCCCAAGACGACGATACGGGAATGAGCCGCGTGTAACGCGCGCCTCATTCTTTCTGTTTTCGCAATGCTCCTCCTTCGCAGCGACGAGCAATTGCACTTTGCCTCAAGGGCGCAAGCGCCCTCTTCCCGTCGCGCCCAGGCTCTTTCCTGGCCCTGCGCCACGGAGGAAAACTCCGGAAATCCGGCGTTTATCGCCGATTTTCGGCCTTGCTCAGTCGACCTGACATCAGGCTCCGCTAACGCAACGGCACTCCCTTGCCTCTGAAGCGGCATAACCTCTCCCGTTCTTGTGCAGTCGCGAAGGCAATCACGATCGAACTTCTAAGACTTTAGTATTACGCCTATCGCTTGCCACGGCAACTGAATACAGCAACTCTGGGATATCGCGGCCAGCAGGCCGCAATAACGACACGCCAGATACATGGCGGCACACCCAGGGAGGGAATCCATGACTACGGAGACCGCTAAACCTCGTTCGAATCGTCGCAACTTCCTCAAGGTCGCAACACTTGCGGGCGCTGGCGCCATTGCCATGCCCCAGGTCAGCCGCGCCCAAACGGTGACGTGGAAGTTCCAGTCCACCTGGCCGACCAAGGACATCTTCCATGAATTCGCCGGCGACTTCGCCAAGCGGGTCAATGACATGTCCGGCGGCCGGCTGAAGCTGGACGTGCTCGCCGCGGGCGCAGTCGTCCCGGCCTTCCAGATGCAGGATGCGGTCGCGGCCGGCATTCTCGATGGCGGGCATGGCGTCTGCGCCTATTGGTACGGCAAGAACAAAGCCTTCTCGCTCTTTGGCACACCTCCGTCACTCGGCTGGGACGCAACCAGCTTCCTGGGATGGATGAATCATGGCGGCGGCTATGAGCTCTATAACGAGCTGGTCGGCCAGACCCTGAAGCTCAATCTCGTAGGCTTCCTCAGCGGGCCGATGCCCTGCCAGCCGCTTGGCTGGTTCAAGAAGGAGCTCAAGACCCCCGACGACTTCAAGGGCCTGAAATACCGCACAGTCGGCCTCGCGGCCGATTTGATGAAGGAGATGGGAGCCGCAGTCACGATTCTGGCCGGTGGCGAGATCGTGCCGGCGCTCGAACGCGGCGTCATCGACGGCGCCGAGTTCAACAATCCCTCCTCCGACTCGATCCTTGGTTTCCAGGACGTCGCCAAGGTCTACATGCTGCAAAGTTACCATCAGGCAGCCGAGAGCTTCGAGCTCATCTTCAACAAGACGAAATTCGATGCGCTCGCCCCCGAGCAGAAGGCGATCATCAAATATGCGGCGGAAGCAGCCTCCTCCGACATGATCTGGAAGGCGCTCGACCGCTATTCCAAGGATCTCGACATGTTGCGCTCCAAGGGCGTCAACGTCGTCCCGACCCCGGAGGTGATCCTCAAGGCCCAGCTCGTCGCCTGGGACAAGGTGCTCGACAAGCTTTCTGCCGAAAACGCCTTCTTCAAGAGGGTGGTCGAGTCGCAGAAGGCCTGGGTCAAGCGCACCGTCGCCTATGAACGCGTCAACACGCCTTCGCGCGAACTGGCCTTCACCCACTTCTTCAAGGCCTGAGCCTCTGCCCGCATCCGGACGCCCGCCACCCGCAACCGGCCTGGCGGGCGTTTGCGCCGACGAGCTCTGCAACGTGCCGTGGAGACCCTGATGGGCATCGTGCTCGCGATCGACAAGTTCAATACCGCCATCGGGAAACTCGCCGGCTGGACGATTCTGATCCTGACCCTGGCGATCAGCTACGAGGTCTTCTCGCGATACGTCCTGCGTGCACCCACCGAATGGGCTTTCGACGTCAGCTACATTCTCTATGGCACTCTGTTCATGCTGGCCGGCCCTTACGCGCTCGCACGCAATGCCCATGTGCGCGGCGATTTCCTCTATCGCCAATGGGCCCCGCGCACGCAGGCCGGGCTCGATCTGGCGCTGTATTTTCTGTTCTTCTTCCCCGGAGTCATCGCGCTGGCCTGGGCCGGATACAAGTTCGCCGCCTTCTCCTGGATGATCGGGGAGCATTCCTCGAACTCTCCCAACGGGCCGCCGCTCTATCACTTCAAGTCGCTGATCCCGATCGTCGGGGTCCTGATGTTCGTCCAGGGGCTCGCCGAGGTGGCGCGTTGCGTCATCTGCCTGCGCACGGGCGAATGGCCCCCTCGCCTGCATGATGTCGAGGAGACCGAGAAGCTCATCCTCGAGGAAGCCGCAACCCGCGAGGGATCGATTTGATGTTCGGACTGGGCAATCCCGAACTGGGCG
Source organism: Allobosea sp. 05T439 (assembly GCF_056396005.1). Taxonomy (NCBI): domain Bacteria; kingdom Pseudomonadati; phylum Pseudomonadota; class Alphaproteobacteria; order Hyphomicrobiales; family Alloboseaceae; genus Allobosea; species Allobosea sp. 05T439. Next base: position 15,215 of record NZ_JBFTKP010000007.1, read on the forward strand.
TGGTCATGCTCGTCCTGTTCATCCTCTTCATCATGCTCGGCTTCCCCATCGCCTTCACGCTGATGGCACTCGGCGTCGGCTTCGGTTACTGGGCGATGGGCGACAATGTATTCGCGCTGGTCGTGCAGCGAGCCTATTCGGTCATGGCCAGCGACGTGCTGGTCTCGATCCCGCTCTTCATCTTCATGGGCTACATCATCGAGCGGGCGAACATCCTCGACAGGCTGTTCCACTCGATCCAGATCGCGCTCGGCAATGTTCCCGGCTCGCTGGCCATCGCGACGCTCGCGACCTGCGCGATCTTCGCGACCGCAACCGGCATCGTCGGGGCGGTGGTGACGCTGATGGGGCTGCTCGCCTTTCCCGCCATGCTGCGTGCCGGCTACGACGTGAAGCTCTCGGCCGGCGTCGTCTGCGCCGGCGGCTGCCTCGGCATCCTGATCCCGCCGAGCGTCATGCTGATCCTCTATGGCGCGACCGCGGGTGTCTCGGTCCCCAAGCTCTATGCGGGCGCGCTCTTCCCCGGGCTGCTGCTGGCCGGCCTCTACATGGTCTATGTCATCGTTCGCTGCACCCTTAACCCGGCGCTGGCGCCGAAACTGCCGAAGGAACAGACGGACGTTCCCTGGAGCAAGGTCCTCTGGGCGCTGATGACCAGCTTCTTCCCGCTGACCATCCTGATCATGTCCGTGCTCGGTGCGATCTTCTTCGGGCTCGCGACGCCGACCGAAGCGGCCGCGATCGGCTCGCTCGGCAGCCTGATTCTGGCCGCAGCCTATCGCTCGCTCTCGTTCGGCAAGGTCAGGGAATCGGTCATCCTGACGGCGCGCACCTCGGCGATGGTTTGCTGGCTCTTCGTCGGCTCCTATATCTTCTCGTCGATCTTCGCGATTCTCGGCGGGCACGAACCGATCAAGGATCTGGTCACGGCGTTGAACCTGTCGCCGACCATGTTCCTGATCGTCGCGCAGCTGATCATCTTCGTGCTCGGCTGGCCGCTGGAATGGACCGAGATCATCGTGATCTTCGTGCCGATCTTCCTGCCTCTGCTGCAGTTCTTCAATATCGACCCACTGTTCTTCGGCATCCTGATCGCGCTGAATATCCAGACCTCGTTCCTCTCCCCGCCTGTTGCCATGGCACCCTTCTATCTGAAGGGCATCGCGCCACCGCATGTGACCATCAACCAGATCTTCTCCGGCGTGATGCCCTATCTGCTGATCGTGCTGTTCGCGATGGTGCTGGTCTATGTCTTCCCCGGCATCGCGCTCTGGCTGCCGAAATATCTTTACGGCTGAACGCCGCCGAGCATCCTGCGAGCAGGACAGGAACCTGCCCGCCCTTGCGGCCCCGCTTGTTCGGGGCCGCTGCCTTGCCTACAGATCAGGGGCCCTGCGAGACGTGCTGGGACGGAGGGCGAGGTTCCGCCCGTGACCCGAGGCCTCATGACCACGACGCCGACGCCTGTTCCCGAGACCGGCAGCCCTCAGCCTGGTCGCAAGGGGCGACTGCATGGCGCGACGGTCGCGACGCTGCGCCGGATGATCATCACCGGCGAATTGCCGGCGGGACAGAAGCTGCGGGAGCAGGAGATCTGCGAACAGCTCGGCGTCTCGCGCACGCCCCTGCGGGAGGCCCTGCGCACATTGGCAGCACAGGGATTGGTGAGACTGACGCAGAATCGCGGCGCCGAAGTCGCTTCGCTGACCCTCGACGATATCCTGGGCCTCTACGAAGTCGTCAGCACCCTGGAAGCCCTGGCGGCGCGGCTCGCCTGCAAGAACATCTCGGACGAGACCGTCGCCGAGATCGGCATGCTGCATTACCGGATGATGCGGCACCAGGCGCGCGCCGAGCAGCTGGAGTATTTCGCGCTCAACCAGCAGATTCATCGGGCACTTGTCGAGGCGGCGCGCAACGCGGCCCTGCTCGAAGCCTGGGAGGGATTGTCCGCACGCATCGAGCGCGCGAAATACCTTCCGAACCTTCAGCCCACGCGCTGGAAGGCGGCGATGCAGGAGCACGATGCCATGCTCGCCGCCCTTGTCGCCCGCGATGGCGAGGGCCTGGCGCGGCTCATCCAGATCCATTTTGCCAATAGCCTCGCCGCCATCCTCGCCGCCGCCAACCCGGGCGGGGAGCATGCGGCCGAGACGCCAACGCGGCAGGGCGATGACGAGCATGAGACGCCCTGACGGGCAGCTCTATCGCCCCTGCCAGTTGGGCGCGCGCTTGGCCAGGAAGGCTTCCATGCCCTCGCGGAAGTCAGCGCTCATGTAGCACATCAGGACGAGGTCCTCGTCGTCGGCATGGCCGCGTGCAGCGGCGATCCGGCGCAAGCCTTCCTTGGTGGCGCGCATCGTCAGCGGCGCATGACCCGCGATGGTCTGCGCCAACTCTCCGACCCGCGCGAGCAGAGCCGCATGATCGGCCACCAGCTCGCCGTAGAGGCCGGCGCGGTGGCCTTCCTCCGCCTCGATCAACCGAGCCGTGAAGACCATGTCCTTGACCCGCGCGGGCCCAAGCAGCGAGGCGAGCCGGGCGAGGTTGTTCATCGACAGGCAGTTGCCGAGCGTGCGCGCGATCGGGAAGCCGAAGCGGGCCGACTGCGTCGCGACCCTGAGATCGCAGGCACAGGCGATGGCGGCTCCACCGCCGGTCACGGCGCCCGAGATCGCCGCGATTGTCGGAATCGGACAGCTCTCGATCGTGGTGATGATCTCCTCGATCCGCGTCTCGTAGTTGAGGGCGTCCTCTGGCTTGTTGAACGCACGAAACTGCGAGATGTCGGTGCCTGCAGCGAAGGCTTTGTCACCTGCCCCGGTCAGGACCAGCACCTTGGGTGAACCATGGCCCTCGATGTCGCCGCAGATCGCGGCGATGCGGTCATACATCCCGAAGGTCAGCGCGTTGCGGGCCTGCGGACGGTTGAGGGTGATGGTGCCGACCCCGTCCTTCAAATCGTAAAGAATCTCGTCGTTCATCAGCCCGCTGCTCCTTCAGATCGCCCCGGCCTCGCGCAACCGCGCGACCGCTCCTGAGCCATAGCCGAGTTCGGCCAGGATCTCGGCATTGTGCTCCCCTGCCTCCGGCGTCGGCGAGACGACACCGGCGGGTGTCCGCGACAGGCCGACCGGCTCGCCCACCACCCTGAAATCCCCAAGGATCGGATGGCTGACCGGCTGTGCGATGCCGAGATGCTGCACCTGCGGGTCGTCGAACATCTCGTCGACGGCATAGATCGGTCCGGCCGGAACGGCATGGTCCTCGAAGGCCGCAAGCCAATGCGCCGAATCCCTCTGGGTCAGGATGCTCTCGATGATGACCCGCAGTTCCGGGCGCTTGTCGTAACGCTTTTCCATGCTGTCATAGACCGGGTTGTCGCCGAGTTGGGGATGACCGATCGCCTTGCAGAAGCAGCGCCAATGGCCCTCGGCGCCGACGCCGATATTGATATGGCCGTTCTTCGTCGCGTAGACGCCCATCGGCGTCGAATAGGGGTGATCGTTCCCGGCCTGCGGCGGCACCGTTCCCTCGACCAGGAAGCGCGCAGCCTGAAAATCCATCATCGCGATCTGGGCTTCGAGCAGGGAGGTCTGGACCCATTGGCCGAGCCCCGACGTCTCGCGCTCGGTGATCGCCACCAGCGCCCCAAGCGCGCCATAGAGGCCCGCAGCCGAGTCTGCGACGGCAATTCCGGCGCGCACCGGCCCCTGCCCCGGCAGGCCGGTGACCGACATCATTCCACCCATCCCCTGGGCGATCTGGTCAAAGCCGGCACKGGTCCGGTAGGGACCGCTCTGGCCGAATCCGGAGACCGAGACCAGGATCAGGCGCGGATTGAGCTTGTGCAGCGTTTCGAAATCGAGCCCGAGCCTGTCCTTCACGTCCGGGCGGAAATTCTCGATCAGCAGATCGGCACTCTCGATCAGCTTGAGCAGGATCGCTTTGCCCTCGGCAGTCTTCAGATTCAGCGTCAGCGAGCGCTTGTTGCGGTGCAGGTTCTGCATGTCATAGCCATGCCGCGCGCCGCTCATGTTCTCGTTCGGATCGAGCCCCGGCGGGCTTTCGACCTTGATCACGTCGGCACCGAAATCCGCAAAGACGCGTGCGCAGGTCGGCCCGGCCCGCACACGTGACAGATCGAGAACACGCAGTTTCGCAAGGGCGGAGGAAGGCGTCGGGCGGGGCATGGCTCGGCAGGCGTTGGCGACAAGGGCGCCGACTATGGGTGCACCCCGGCGGGGCGTCAACGCCCCTCGCATCTTGCATGCAAAATCATGCGGATGCAGGCCCCTTCAGCTAAGGCATTCGAAGACAGCCCCAAATAACCAGGAAATATGTATGCAAACGATAGTCGAAGCTTGAGCCACCGGATCACGTCCGCTTCGCCGCTCCTGTTCTCGTCGGGCTTTCCAAGGCAACAGGATCGCTGGCCGGAAAGGTCGCCCGAAGAGCATCGTTCAGTTCGGCGTCCTTGCCCTTCCCGCGTTGCGCCTTCCTTTGCTCCGCCTGCTCCTTGCGCAGGCTTTGCGTGGCCGGATTGGCCTTCTTGACCGCGCTCGCCATGACATCCCCCGCTTCGGATCACTGATTGTCGCGATACACGTCGCGACATGAAACGAAACGCGAATCCCGCCTCAGCGTTCCCTGAGCCGGGCGCTAGGCCCGCCTGTGACCATAGGCATGGTGCACGATACGGCTGAATGAGCGATAGAGTTGCTCGAGCCGATCGAAATTCCCGCCATCCTGCGTGATCGGCCCGGCGCTATTGGCGATGGCGACCAGTTGCAGCGCGATATCGCCGCGCGGGATGTCGTTGGAAAGCTCGCCCCGTGCCACGGCCTGATCAATTCCGGCGACCACGAGATTCTCGAGCGTCGCACCGAACTGAGCCAGCGCCTCGCGCGCTTTTGGGCCGATCACATCCTGCTCCAGCCGCATCCGGCCGATCAGGCTCCAGGGATTGGCGGTCGTGGCCGTTGGATTGTAGCGGAGATAGCGCTGACGGTTCGACTCCATCATGCCATGGATCTTCTCTTCAAAGCTCTTGTCGCTGCGCCAGTTCGCCTCCCAGTTGGCCAGCGTCTGCTCGACGTAGTCGACAATCACCTCCTCGGCGAGGTTGAGCTTGTTGCCGTAGTAGTAGTGGATGTTCGCGCGCGTCGTGTTGAGGACGTCTGCGACATCCCGGAAGCGGAAGCCCTGGTAGCCATTGCGGATCAGGAGCTCTGCCGAGATTTTCTTGATCTCCTGCTTCATATCTCACTCCGCCGCATCGATTGCGCCCTTCTGGAGCCGTTTCGAGCCGCCGTCCAGTGTGCCGCGTCGCGGATGGATCGTCTCGCCAGAACGCTTCTGCATTGGCGCCATGCCAGATCGCGAAGGGGCTGGACGCAAGCCGGCAGCACTCCCATCTGCCACGGGCGCGGCATGATGAGCCGGGCGTCGATACGCAGGAGCGCTGCATGGTTGATTTCTCGGTCCTCGACCTCTCCCCGGTGATCGAGGGGCAGGAGCCCGGCGACGCTCTGCGCAATTCGCTCGACCTTGCTCGCCACGCCGAGGCGCTCGGCTATCGCCGCTACTGGGTCGCCGAGCATCACAACATGGTCGGCATCGCCAGCGCCGCAACGGCGGTGGTGATCGGCTATCTTGCGGCTGGAACCAAGACCATCCGCCTTGGTGCCGGCGGCATCATGCTGCCCAACCACGCGCCTCTCGTCATTGCCGAGCAGTTCGGAACGCTGGAATCGCTCTATCCGGGCCGAATCGATCTCGGCCTCGGCCGCGCTCCGGGCACCGACCAGCGCACGGTCCGGGCCCTGCGACGCGACCCGATGGCCTCGGACAGCTTTCCTCAGGATGTGCTCGAGGTGCAGGCTTTCCTCGCGCCCGTGCAGCCCGGGCAGGTGGTGCAGGCCGTGCCAGGGGGAGGCACCGAGGTGCCGCTCTGGATCCTGGGTTCCAGCCTGTTTGGCGCGCAGCTCGCTGCAGAACTCGGCCTGCCCTACGCCTTCGCCTCGCATTTCGCACCGGACGCACTGATTCAGGCGCTTGCGATCTACCGCGAGCGCTTCAAGCCGTCAGAGCAGTTGGATCGGCCCTATGCGATGCCGGGCATCAACGTCATTGCCGCCGATACGGATGAGGAGGCTCGCTATCTCTTCACCTCAGTCCAGCAGCGCTTCATCGACATGATTCGCGGCACGCGCGGCAAGCTGCAGCCACCGATCGACGATATCGAAAGCTACTGGTCCCCGGCCGAGAAAGCGCATGTCTCGCAGATGCTGCGCTACGCCTTCGTCGGCTCGCCGGAAAGCCTGAAGCGCCAGCTCGATGCGTTCCTCGACGCGACAGGGGCCGACGAGGTGATGGTCACCGCACCGATCCACGATCACAGCGCTCGCAAGCGCTCCTACGAGATCCTCTCCGGCATCGTTCCGGGCCTGGCGAGAAACCAGACCAGGGCCGCGTGAGCGTCATTGCACCCATGACGCGCTGACGCTGAGACTGGCGCGTCGCGAGGCGCGCCAGAGATTGAGGGCAAGCGCCGCGAGGAAGAAGCCGGCCTGGACCACGACAATGCATGGGCCGGTCGCGGCATCGAGATGAAAGCTCAGGATCGTGCCGAGCACGCTTGAGACGGTCGCGACGCCGGCCGCCACGATGAGCATTCGGTCGAACTGGCGCGTCATCAGATAGCCGATGGCCCCCGGCGCGATCAGCATCGCAACGACCAGGATGATACCGACTGCCTTGAGTGCCGCGACGATCGTCAGCGCCAGCAGTATCAGCAAGCCGAAATGCAGCGCTGCGACCGGCAGGCCAATGGCACGCGCATGAGCCGGATCGAAGGAGACAAGCAGAAAATMGCGCCGCTTCGCCAGCATGATCGCGATGGTCGGCACCGCGATCAGCGCCGTCTCCCCGATATCGGCCCAACGCACGCCGAGCATGTTGCCGAACAGGATGTGCATCAGGTGCTGGTCGCTATCGACCTTGACGAAGAGCACCAGCCCCAGCGCAAACATGCCGGAGAAGACGATGCCCATCACCGTGTCCTCCTTCACCCGGCTGTTTTGCTTGAGGTAGCCGATACCGACGGAGCAGCCGAGCCCGGCAGCGAAGGCGCCAATCGCCAGCGGCAAGCTCAGGATATGGGCGAGCACGATACCGGGCAGCACCGCATGCGAGACCGCATCACCCATCAGCGACCAGCCCTTGAGCACGAGGAAGCAGGAAAGCACCGCGCAGACGAGGCCGACCAGCACCGCGACGATCAGCCCCCGCTGCATGAACTCATGCGCGAACGGCGAAAGGAACCAGGTTTCGATCAGGCTCATGCGGCTTGCTCCGGAAGGGCCCGGGCCGCCCGGCGCGCCGCAAGACGGCCGTGCTTAGGCGCGAAGATGAAGGCGAGCAGGAACAATACGGTCTGGAAGACCACGATCAGCCCGCCGGTCGAACCGTCGAGAAAGTAGCTGGCATAGGCGCCGATCGCGCTGGTCGTGACACCCATCGCAACCGCGATGATGATCAGGCGACCGAAACGGTCGGTAAGCAGGTAGGCGGTTGCGCCCGGCGTCACCACCATGGCGATCACGAGGCAGGCTCCGACCGTCTGCAGGGCTGCGACCGTGCAGGCGCTGAGGAGCACKAAGAAGAGAATCTTCAGGCGCGTCGGCGAGAGCCCGACGCTGCGTGCCTGGTTCTCGTCGAAGAAGACCAGCATCAGGTCCTTCCAGCGCACTATCAGGATCACCAGAGAGACGAAGGCGATGATCGCGACCTGGACGACGTCCTCGTCGGAGATACCCAGGATGTTGCCGAGCACGATCGATTGGACGTTCACCGAAGTCGGGTTGATCGAGACGATCAGCAGCCCGACAGCAAAGAACGTGGTGAAGACGATGCCGATCACCGCATCTTCCCGCAATTGCGTGCGCACCCGGACCAGGGACATGGCGAGCGCTGCCAGCAGGCCGGAGAGGAAGGCACCGGCGGCATAGGGCAGCTTCAGCAGATAGGCGAGCGCGACGCCCGGCACGATCGCATGCGCCAGCGCGTCGCCCATCAGCGACCAGCCCTTGAGCATCAGATAGCAGGACAGGAAGGCGCAGACGCCGCCAACCAGCGCCGAGACCCAGATGGCCTTGACCATGTACTGGTAGGCGAAGGGTTCGAGCAGGAGGTCGATCACCGGACCGCATCCCTGCTGGCGTCGACGACCACCTCGTGATCGCGCTCGCCATAGAGTACGAGCGGACGTTCGTCGTCGGTCAGGACGGTGACGCGCCGGTCGTCGGCATCGTCGTGGAGTTGCGCGCCCCCGAGCCGGAAATGCCGGAGTACGCCGCCGAAGGCCCGTTGCAGATTGGCTTCCGTGAAGGTGGTCGCGGTCGGGCCGGCCGCCAGCACGGTCTTGTTGAAGATCACGACCTGGTCGCAGAAATCCGGGATCGAGCCGAGATTATGGGTCGAAACCAGCATCAGCCGCCCTTCGGACCGCAATTCCCGCATCAGGCCGACGATCGCATCCTCGGTCTTGACGTCGACACCGGTGAAGGGCTCGTCCAGCAGGATGACCTGCCCGCCCTGCGCCAACGCCCGCGCGAGAAAGACGCGCTTGCGCTGGCCACCGCTGAGTTCCCCGATCTGGCGGCGTCGGAAATCCAGCATATTGACGCGCGCGAGCGCCTCCTCGACGGCCTCCTTGTCGGCGCGCCGGGCCATGCGCATCAGGCCCATATAGCCGTAGCGTCCCATCATCACGACATCGTCGACGAGAACCGGAAAGCTCCAGTCGACCTCCTCGGACTGCGGCACATAGGCGACGAGCCCGCGCTTCAACGCCTGCCGCACCTCCAATCCCGCGATCGCGACGCGGCCCTGAGCCGGCTTAAGAAAGCCCATGAGCGTCTTGAACAGGGTCGACTTGCCCGAGCCATTGATGCCGACCAGCGCGCAGATCGTGCCCGCGCCGAGGGCAAAGGAGGCATCGTTCACCGCTGTCACGCCATTGCTGTAGCGCACCGTCACGCCCTCGACCGTGATCGAGGGTGTCAGGCCAAGCGCGCCCGGTCGGCCAGTCACATGAATGTTCACTGCCCGAACCCCTTCGCGATCGTGTCGACGGTCACCTCCAGCAGCTTCAGATAGGTCGGTACCGGCCCGTTCTCGGCGGAAAGCGAGTCGACATAGAGGACGCCGCCATAGGCCGCTCCGGTTTCGCGGGCGACCTGCCTGGCAGCCTTGTCGGAGATCGTGCTCTCGCTGAAGACGGCGGGAATCGTGTTCTTGCGCACGAGATCGATCAGGCGACGCACCTGCTGCGGTGTGCCCTGTTCATCGGCATTGATCGGCCAGAGATAGGCCTCCCGCCAGCCGAAATCGCGCGTGAGATAGCTGAAGGCGCCTTCGCTGGAAACGAGCCAGCGGCGGCCTTCCGGCACCTTGTCGAGCCGGGCACGCAACGGCGCGTCGATCGCCCTGATCTGCTCGGAATAGGACTTCGCGTTCCTGGAATACGTCTCGGCATTCGCAGGGTCCGCAGCCGCCAGCGCCTTTCGAATGTTCTCGACATAGATCAGCGCGCTCGCCGTCGACATCCAGGCATGCGGATTGGGCTTGCCCTCATAGGGGCCCTCCTTGATGCCCATCGGCACGATGCCTTCGGTCACGACCGCGCTCTTCACATCCTTGACGTTCTMGAAGAAGCGCTCGAACCAGCGCTCGAGATTCAAGCCGTTCCAGAGCACGAGATCGGCCGATTGCGCCTTCACCACATCGAGCGGCGTCGGCTGGTAGTCATGGATCTCGGCACCGGGCTTGGTGATCGATTCCACGATCGCTGCAGTGCCAGCGACGTTCTGCGCGATGTCCTGGATCACCGTGAAGGTCGTGACGACGCGCAACGGCTTGGCCTGCCCCGCCTGAGCCAACACTCCCTGGCTCGTTGCTGCAAAACCGGCCGCGAAGGCGATGGCGGCGGCCAGAATCGTGAAGCGTCGACGCGAAGGCATGATCTCTCCTGCTACAGGCTCGATCCATTTACGCTAATGCAAATCACTTGCATCTGTCAACGCAATTGCAAATGATTTGCGATAAGCCTCGATTTTTGCGAATGCGTCTCAACATGCTATCCCGGTGGCATGAAGGGAATCGACAAACGGGTAGCCCTCTTCGAGGAGGAACTCAGGCGGGCGGGACTGCGGATGACGCAGCAGCGCCGGCTGATTCTGCGCGTGCTGGCCGAGGCCGACGACCACCCCGACGCCAAGGGCATCTTCACGCGCGCCTTCGCGCACGACCCGACCCTGTCGCTGTCGACGGTCTATCGGACGATGAAGCTGCTGGAGACTCAAGGCGCGATCGAACGCCACGCGTTCGAGGACGGCGTCTCGCGCTACGAGCACGCAGACCAGCATCACCATGATCATCTGATCGATGTCGAGACCGGTCAAGTMGTCGAATTCTCGTCGCCGGAGATCGAGGCGCTACAGGCCAAGATCGCTGCCGAACTCGGCTATGAGATCGTCCGTCACAGGCTCGAATTGTACGGACGGAAGATGCCCGGCACCAGCAAGCGCAAGAGTGCAGGGAAGACTGACTGAGCCGCCATGGTCGGGCAAAATCCCGACCATCACCGTCTCCCCGCAAATGCATCCTGAGACATCATGCGCGCCACAAGGTCGGGCACGATGTCGGAGCGATCAGATCATCTGACCTTCTTGTGTTTGCATCGGTGCGATAACCACTTTCCGCTCTTCGCACCGATGCTGTGGCCGGCCTCAGCCCGCCTTGCGCTTGTTCTGACGGTTTGAAATCAGATCGTCGACCACGGCGGGATCGGCCAGCGTCGACGTATCGCCGAGCGCGCCGAATTCGTCCTCGGCGATCTTGCGCAGGATACGGCGCATGATCTTGCCCGACCGCGTCTTCGGCAGGCCGGGCGCGAACTGGATCAGATCCGGCGAGGCGATCGGGCCGATCTCCTTGCGCACATGGGCGACCAGTTCCTTGCGCAGCGCCTCGCTCGACGCCTCTCCCTGCATCAGCGTGACATAGGCGTAGATGCCCTGCCCCTTGATGTCATGGGGATAGCCGACCACCGCGGCCTCCGAGACCTTCGGATGCGCCACCAGTGCCGACTCGACCTCCGCCGTGCCCATGCGGTGGCCGGACACGTTGATCACGTCGTCGACGCGGCCGGTGATCCAGTAATAGCCGTCTGCGTCGCGCCGGCAGCCGTCACCGGTAAAGTACTTGTTTGGGTAGGTGGCGAAATAGGTTTCCTCGAAGCGCTTGTGGTCGCCATAGACCGTGCGCATCTGGCCGGGCCAGCTCTCGGCAATCACCAGATTGCCTTCGGTCGCCCCCTCCAGCACCTTGCCTTCGGCATCGACGATCTCCGGCTTGACGCCGAAGAAGGGCCTTGTTGCCGAGCCGGGCTTGAGCTTGGTCGCACCGGGCAGCGGCGTGATCAGGATTCCGCCCGTCTCGGTCTGCCACCAGGTATCGACGATCGGGCAGCGATCATCCCCGACGACGCGGTGATACCACTCCCAGGCCTCCGGATTGATCGGCTCGCCGACCGAGCCGAGCAGGCGCAGCGACTTACGCTTGGTCTTCTTCACAGGCTCCTCGCCGGCGCCCATCAGCGAACGGATGGCAGTCGGCGCGGTGTAGAAGATGTTGACCTTGTGCTTGTCGACGACCTCCCAGAAGCGCGAGATCGTCGGATAGGTTGGAATGCCCTCGAACATCAGGGTCGTCGCGCCGTTCGCCAGCGGGCCGTACACGATATAGCTGTGCCCGGTGACCCAGCCGACATCGGCCGTGCACCAGTAGATGTCGCCGTCATGGTAGTCGAAGACGTATTGATGCGTCATCGAGGCATAGACGAGATAGCCGGCGGTGGTGTGCAGGACGCCCTTGGGCTTACCAGTCGAACCCGAGGTGTAGAGAATGAAGAGCGGGTCCTCCGCCTTCATCTCGACCGGCGGACAATGCCCGGAGACCTTCGCCGCCTCCTCGTGATACCAGACGTCACGGCCCTCCTGCATCGCGACATCGCCGCCGGTCCGCTTGACCACGATCACGGTCTTGACCGGGGCCTTTTCGGCCGCCGCGTCGACATTGACCTTGAGCGGCACCTTGCGCCCGCCGCGCAGGCCTTCATCGGCCGTGATCACCACGTCCGAGGTCGCATCGGCGATGCGCCCGGCCAGCGAATCCGGAGAGAAGCCGCCGAAGACGATCGAGTGCACCGCACCGAGCCGCGCGCAGGCGAGCATCGCATAGGTCGCCTCGGGGATCATCGGCATGTAGATCGTGACGCGGTCGCCCTTCTTGACGCCCTGCGCCTTCAGCACATTCGCGAACTTGCAGACCTCGGTATAGAGCTGGCCGTAGCTGATCTTCTTGGATTCCGACGGATCGTCGCCTTCCCAGATGATGGCCGTCTGCTTGGCGCGCGTCGCCAGATGCCGGTCGACGCAGTTGTAGGAAACGTTCGTGGTGCCGTCTTCATACCATTTGATCGAGACCTTGCCCGGCTTGTAGCTGACGTTCCGCACCTTGCTGAAGGGCTTGAACCAGTCGATCCGCTTTCCGTGCTCGGCCCAGAACTTGTCGGGGTCCTTGATCGAGGCCGCATACATCTTCTTGTATTTGGCGTCGTTCAGATACGCCTTTTTGGCCCATGCGGCCGGCACGTCATAGATCTTGTCGGACATAGAAGACTTCTCCCCGGACTTGGACCGCAATCAGCCCATCTTCGTCGCGGCTCATGGCATGAGTGCCGGATTCCTCGGCAAATAACGACCGCTTCTTTCGAATTGCGCGCATCATAAAGCGCGAAAGAGCGGCGGCAAGCCACGCGCCCTCGCACTTTGGTTTCAAAGACTTTTGGCGAGGGTCGGATCGGTTCGCCACGCGCCGGATTGCCCGTTATCGCGCAAAATTGGCCGTCATTGCCGCAACCGACGCGGCCCTGCCATGCGCTCGACGAACCACTCGAACGGCCCCTTGCTGAAACTCCGCGACCATAGTGACGCCAGCACCAGCAGGTACGCGTAGATGACGGCTGCCGCGAGCATGCAGGCGGCGGGCCCGAGGCGCCCGTAAAGGCCAAGGCCATAACCGAGAAAGATCAGCACGCAGACGATCGACTCGGACATGTAGAGCGAAAGGGACAGGCGGCCATCCGCCTGAAAGATCCGGCCAATGCGCATGCCGAGCGGCCGGTTGAAGAAACTCAGGCCGGCGCCGATCATCACGAGGCTCATCAGCGGCGGGAAGACGCCGCGCAGGATGAGTTCCGCTGCAGCAAAGGCCGGTTTCGCCGGGCCGGGAGGCGCCATCGCCGCCGCGGCATAGGCGAAATTGCCGACGAGGGCGGGCAGCCAGAGAAAGCGCGCCAACGCCGCGCCCGGTGCGGCGAGGCTGCTCAGCGAGGCGGTGCCGAGATGGCGGAAGGCGGCCATGCCGAGGAAGAACATGCCCGCGACATGCGGCAAGGTGATCAAGGGCGCCAGCCCATAGAAGATCGCCCATTCCATCAGCCGATAGCGCGCGATCGCCAGGAAATCGCCGGAACGATGCACCGCAACGACGGCTGCATCCGCACCGGTGGCCGGATCGGGCTCGATGATGCCGATGATTGCAAGCAGGGCATGGGTCAGGATCGCCAGCAGCCACATCAGGGCAGCCGCCTTGAGCAGGCGTCCCAGCGACCAGCGGGCCGCGAGCGGCAGGATCATTCCGAGAAGCGCGTAAGCCAGTAGGATATCGCCTGCGAAGAGCAGCAGGCCATGGGCAACGCCGAGCAATCCGAGCGCGAGCAGGCGACGCCGATAGCGCCCTTCGCCGTTGGTTGCGATCTGCCGCGCCGCGCCATAGCCGAACAGAAACGAGAAGATCAGAACGAATTTCGCTTCGAACAGGGCCTGGATCAGGAACACTGCAAGATGATCCAGAGCGCCGGGAAAGGCGGAGCGCCACCAATCGCCGCCAAAGCCGAACGGCATGGCGAAGAAGGGCAGGTTGACGACGAGGATGCCGAACAGGGCGATGCCCCTGATCGCATCGACGGCCGGGTCGCGCCCCGGCACCGCACCACGTGCAGGCGTCATTGCGCGGCCTTGGTCAGCTTAAGGAGCGCCTCGCGCGCAGCCGCCGTATCGGCGGGGTCGAGCTTGGTGACGAAGGCGCCGTCGACGGCAAGGCGGATGGCAATCGCCAGCCCGCGCGGCAGGCCATCCGAACAGGCGGCCTCGAGCCAGCGACGGTCGGCGCTGAGCAAGGGCACCAGCGCCGGCGACTCCGGAGGCAATCCCGCCAGCAGGATCCCGAGCAGCCGGTCGACATCGCCTCCGTCGGTGAAGGCCATGCGGATATAGGCGCGCAGCCAGCGGCCCGGCCCATCGGGCTCGGCAGCGCTCGCGCGTTCTTCGGCGATCGCAAGATCGACAAGGCTGATGATGCCCTCGACCAGAGCGATCAGCAGGCGCTCCTTGTCGGGGAAATGGTAGAGAATGCCGCCCTTGCTCACGCCGGTTTCGGCTGCGAGCCTGTCGAAAGTCAGGGCGTCGATACCGCCCCCGACGATGATCGCGCCCGCTGCCTCGAGCAACGCCGCCTTCTTGCTGCTACGCACGTCCATTCTCCATAACTATACCGTCTGGACGGTATAGTTATGGCTTGACCCCTGCGACCGCAAGAGGTCGCAGAGCTCGTCAATCCTTCAGAGCCCGCCCATCTTGCAGACCAGTGCCCATTCATCGTCGGTCACCGGCTGCACGGACAGGCGGAAGGACGTGACCAGCGCCATCTTGGCGAGTTCCGGCGTTGCCTTCACCTGAGCAAGGGTCACAGGCTTCGGCAGCGGCTTCACCGCCTTGAAGTCGACATAGACCCAGGGCTCGCCTGGGTTCGCGATATAGTGCTCCTTGATGACCTCGACGATGCCCACGACCTCGAGCCCCTCGTTCGAGTGGTAGAAGAAGACCTGGTCGCCGAGCTTCATCGCCATCAGGTTGAGCTTGGCCGTATGATTCTTCACGCCATCCCAATGCGTGCCCTTGGCGCCCGCCTTGACCTGGTCATCCCAGGACCAGACCGATGGTTCGGATTTGACCAGCCAGTGAGCCATCAGACGTCATCCTCTTTCGTCGGAGCAGGCGGACGCAGCGCGGCCTCGCCCTGTTCGTTCCAGAATCGCACCATCTCGCGTGTCAGCGCGGCATAATCCTGCGGGCCGAGTTCGACCCTGACCTCGCCCTCGCCGAAGGGCAGAATCAGCACGAAGCGGTGGGTGTCGTCGCCGCGCCGCCGTCGATGCTGGATCACCGGTCCGGCCGGCACACGCCCGGCCAACGCCACCGGCATGCTCTCGGCAACCAGCTCCGAGCCGGTGGTCTTCCGTACCTCAGCGACGCCGCGCGCCACCCGCTTGCTCAGATCCGACCAGTCGCCTGCCATTGCTGCCTCTGCTACGTCGCTGCGTTACGGCCGGATCTCGACCCGGGTCCCTTGCGCAACGCGAGCCCAGATCCCGCGAATCTCGGCATTGGTGACCGCAATGCAGCCATCCGTCCAGTCGCGGCTGAGGTGCAGCCGGCCCAGCCAACCAAGCCCGTTGCGAATGCCGTGGATCATGATGTCGCCACCCGGGGCAAAACCTGCGCGCTCGGCGTCCTCACGATCCAGGCGATCAGGATAGGAGATGCGAAGCGCGAGGTGATAGCGGCTGCGCGGGTGCTTGAAATCAATGTCGTAGACGCCTTCCGGAGTCCGGCCGTCGCCCTCCTTCACCTTATCACCGACCGGACTCGAACCCAGCGCCACCGAATAGCGGGCCAGGACGCGGCCATCCCGTTCCAAGGTCAGCTGACGTGCGGCCTTCTCGATGAGGACGCGGGTCGCCTGTTCGTCGGGAGCCGCGAGTTCAGGAACCGTTCGGGCGATCTGCAGGAACTCCAGCCCCAGGGCAAGCACGAGACCTGCACTCACCGCCATGGCCGCGCGTCGCAGAGGCTTTCGCGCCAACTCAGTTCTCCGCCCGGACCGGTCGCGCCAGCAATCCCGTGACCGCTTCGCGAACGCCGATGCGTTCGGCGATAATGGCCGCAACGGCCTCGGCGATGGGCGTCTCGATGCCGCGTGCCTGCGCCATCTCTGCCAGGACCGACGTCGTGAAGGCGCCCTCGGCCAGTTTGCCTCCAGCGGCCTCGGCCGGTGTCTTGCCCTGGCCGAGCGCCAACCCATAGGCGAAATTGCGTGACTGTGCGGACGCGCAGGAGAGCACGACATCGCCCAACCCCGAAAGCCCCATCAACGTTTCCGGCTGCGCACCAAAAGCCTCGCCGAAGCGCCTGAGTTCGGCAAAGCCACGCGCCACCAGCGCGGCACGGGCGCTCTCGCCATAGCCGAGCCCKATCGCGATCCCCGCTGCGATCGCCAGCACGTTCTTCGCGGCTCCGCCGATCTCGACGCCACGGATGTCGACGCCGTGATAGATGCGAAAGGAGGCAGAACTCAGCGCCTCGGCCAGATCCTGCGCCAGATCCGCCTCGCGCGCTGCCAGTGTCAGAGCCGTCGGTAACCCGCGTGCGATATCGGCGGCAAAGCTCGGACCGGACAGGATGGCCGGGACCGCACCGGGCCAAAGCTCGGCGATGATTTGCGTCGTGAACAAGCCGCTCTTCTGCTCGATGCCCTTGGCCGCCGAGATCGTCGGCACGCCATCCGGCAAGGCTTGCGCGAGCGCGGTGCAGACCTGTCGCAGCGCCTGGGTCGGAACCGCGAGGATCAGCGCCTGTGCATCGGCAAGCGCGGCAAGCTCGGCAACCGGCGATACGGCGGCAGGCAACGTCGCGCCGGGCAGGCGCGGCACCTCTCGACGCTCCCGCATGGCCGCGATGGCCTCGGGATCACGGGCCCAGAGCAGCACGTTTCGCCCGGCCCGCGCCGCGGCCAGAGCCAGTGCGGCACCGAAGGAGCCGCCGCCTACGACGCCGATTGTCTCGAAGGCCTTGCTCATCTCGGCGCGCTCACGTCGCTCACGGATCACGCTTTGGCCTTGAACTCGTCCAGCGGCCAGCGTGGCCGGGCAACCGCGCTCATGTCGTCGACAAGCCCGAGCCTCAGCCTCTCAAGCCCAGCCCAAGCGATCATCGCGCCATTGTCGCCGCAAAGCGCGACCGGCGGCGCGACCATCGGCAGGCCGGCCTCGGTCGCAAAGCGGGTCAGTCCGCGCCGGATCGGCTGGTTGGCGGCAACGCCACCGGCGACCACCAAGGCCGTGGGCATGATCCCGGCCCCACGGCAGGCGCGCAGGCCCGCTCGCGTGCGGTCGACCAGCACGTCGACGACCGCTGCCTGGAAGGAGGCGCAGAGATCGGCGACGTCGCGGTCGGAGAGCGGCGCAATGCGTTCGGCCACCAGCCTGACCGCGGTCTTGAGGCCGGAAAGCGAGAAATCGGGATTGGGGCGCCCAGCCATCGGCCGCGGAAACTCGAAGCGTTCGGGATCGCCCTTCTCGGCTTCCCGCTCGACCGAGGGGCCGCCCGGATAGGCCAGACCGAGCATCTTTGCGATCTTGTCAAAAGCCTCGCCGACCGCGTCGTCGATGGTTCCGCCCAGGCGCAGATAATCGCCGACGCCGCGCACCGCCAGGAGCTGCGTATGCCCGCCCGAGACCAGCAGCAGCAGATAGGGAAAGGCAACGTCGTCGGTCAGCCGCGCCGTCAGCGCATGCGCTTCGAGATGGTTCACCGCAATGAAGGGGCGGCCGGTTACCAGCGCGATCGCCTTCGCCGTGGTCAGCCCGACCATGACGCCGCCAACCAGACCCGGCCCGGCAGCAGCAGCGACCGCGTCGATCTCGGAGGGCTTGAGTCCGGCATTCGCGAAGGCGCGAGCGACGATGCGGTCGATGGCCTCGACATGCGCGCGCGCCGCGATCTCCGGCACCACGCCACCATAAGCCGCATGTGCGGCGATCTGACTCAGGATCTCGTTGGACAGGATTTTGGCCTCGCCGGCGCGATCGACGCCAACGATTGCAGCCGCGGTCTCGTCACAAGTCGTCTCTATCCCCAGAACGCGCATGATCGATCGACAAATCTCGGACAGGTTTCGGCCGGAACAGGCCACAAGGAGAGGCGGGCGGAGCTCCGACGGTTTCGCGCCGGGGATTCCCTCGTATAGTGCGCCACGGAGCATAAGGCCAAGAGGCCGTGGAGTTCGCCGGCCAGCGGCCGGCATCAGGAAGACGCAAAGAGAATGAATGAGATCGCAGCTTCGGTTCGCGGACGCCAGGTCGGCCGCTTTGTCATCGGCACGCGCGGCAGCCCCCTGGCGTTGGCGCAGGCCAATGAGTTCGCGCGCCGCCTCGCCGAGGCTCATGGCTGGGCAAAGGACGAGCTGCCGCTCGAAATCATCGTCACGACGGGTGACTCCATTCGCGATCGCCCCCTCTCGGAGGCCGGCGGAAAGGGTCTGTTCACCAAGGAGATCGACCAGGCTCAGATCGAGGGCCGGATCGACTACGCTGTCCACTCCGCCAAGGATCTTCCCACCAAATTGCCCGACGGCCTCACCATCGCTGGCTATCTCCCCCGCGAGGATGTGCGCGACGCGTTGATCGCACGCGGCATTTCCCGCGTTGCGGACCTGCCGCAGGGCGCGGTCGTTGGTTCGGCCTCGCTGCGCCGCCAGGCCATGCTGAGGCGCGCCCGGCCCGAT
Organism: Allobosea sp. 05T439; assembly: GCF_056396005.1. NCBI lineage: Bacteria > Pseudomonadati > Pseudomonadota > Alphaproteobacteria > Hyphomicrobiales > Alloboseaceae > Allobosea > Allobosea sp. 05T439. The sequence goes on from NZ_JBFTKP010000007.1 coordinate 33,968, forward strand.
CTCGAGATCGTCCTGCTGCGCGGCAATGTCGCAAGGCGGCTGGAGAAGGTGGCGAGTGGAGAGATCGACGCGACCCTGCTCGCCATCGCCGGGCTGAAGCGGCTCGGGCTCGCCGACAAGGCAAGCGGCATCCTTTCCATCGAGGAATCGCTTCCGGCCGTCGGCCAGGGTGCGATCGCTGTTGCGGTTCGCATCGGTGACACCGCAAGCACGGAAGCTGTCCAGCCGATCCTTTGCCGTGACACCGGCATCGCACTCGCCGCCGAACGTGCCTTCCTGACCGAGCTCGACGGTTCCTGCCGGACACCGATCGCCGGTCATGCCACCGTCGAGGGCGACCGCTTCCATTTGCGCGGGCTGCTGCTCTCGCCCGACGGCAGGGCGATGGCCGAAGATAGCTGCAGCGGTCCCGTCAGCGAGGCCGCGGAACGTGGCGCCGAACTCGGACGCGCCTTGCGCGCCAGGGCTCCGGCGGGGATCTACTCATGAGGCCGGGTGTTCCATGAACGCCAACGACGCGACAGGAGGGCGCATGCGCGTATTCGTGTTCAGACCGCAGGCGGATGCCGAACGCAGCGCTCGCGCGCTCGCCGCCCATGGACATGAGCCGATCGTGGCGCCGCTTTTCGATGTGGTCCGCCTCGCCGAACCGGTACCCAAGGGCACATTCGCGGCGTTGATCCTGACCAGCGGCAATGCTGTGACGGCCCTCGCCGATGCCCCATCCGCCTGGCGGGACCTGCCGGTCTTCACCGTCGGGGCGCGGACGGCCGCGAAGATGCGCGACGCCGGTTTCGAGGATGCCCGCAGTGCCGATGGCGACCGCAACGACCTGATCGCTCTGGTCCAGCGCAACATCCCCACGCCGGCACGCCTGCTTCTGGTCGCTGGCCGGGACCGCCATGACGATATCGCGGAGCGCCTGGGCAAGGCTGGCTACGAGATCGCGAACTGGACGGCCTATGCGGCCGAGGCCAAGCCCAGCCTGCCCGAAGTGGCGGCCGCCAGCCTGCGGGATGGGCGCGCCGAAGCCGCACTTCACTATTCACCACGAGGCGCCCAGACCTTCCTCGCCCTGACACGCGCCTCCGCTCTCAGTGAACAGGCGCTGGAACTGACGCATGTCACGCTTTCGGCGGAGGTTGCGGCCCCCTTGATCGCAGCAGGCGCCAGCACGGTTCTGGTTGCGGAATACCCCGAAGAGGCGGCCCTGCTGGCCGCGCTGGATCAAGTGACCGCTCGCAATCGTCGCGCAGGGGATGTTAGACAGGCCGTGGCCGCGCCGGCCGGCGTCGAGACGGACAAGGATGCGATGAGCGAGCCGCAGACAGCCACGCCGCGCGGACGCCAGCGGCGAACTCCCCCGACCATCGACGGTAGGGTAGAGGCGGCAGTGACCACGACACCAGAAGCTGCTTCGGCAGAGACGGACCAGCCTCCCCCCGCAGCCACGCAACCCAGTGAATTCACACCCGGAATCACATCTCCGGCGCCTGAGCCCGTTGGCTTGGCTCCATCTGAGCCTGCGCCGCCCGTTTCAGGCGAGCCGTCTCCCCCTCCGCGGCTGCCATGGGCTGCTCTGGCCGCCACCGGCCTGATCGGCGGCATCCTTGGGGCGGGTCTCATGACACTGGTCGGTTCCCGCTCGACGCCCGATACCAGCGAACAGCAGATCGCCGAACTGAAGGGGCGCATAGAGACCCTGCAGCGCACGACGACCAATCTGCAAAGTGCTGTCACAAGCCTGCCCCAGCGCGCAGCGCTGGAGGCGCTCGATCGCCGGGTCAGCGCGACATCGGAAGCTGCCGCCACTGCCGCCGCGGAAGCAAAGACCGCCGCAGCACGGCTGGCGGAACTCGCAAACGCTCCCGCCCCGGCCACGGCCGAGAACAGCTCCGCCATCGCCGGGCTGACGCAACGCCTCGGCACCGTCGAGACGCTGGCCAAGTCCGCGGCCTCGCCGAGCCCGCAGGCATTTGCCGCCGCGCGCATCGTGCTCGCCGAACGCATCCAGGGCGCGCTTTCTGCCGGCAGGCCCTTCGCGGCCGATATCGCGGCTCTCGGCAAGGGCGGCGGCTCGGCCGAACAACTGGCCGCGCTCTCCGCCGTCGCCACAACCGGCGCACCGACGCAGGATGCGCTGCTGGCGCAATTCCGGGTTCATCGCGCCATGTTCGATCGCGAAATGACGCCGGCCGCCAAGGATTGGCAGGATCGCCTGCTTGGGCTCGCCAGCAAGGTCGTCACCATTCGCCCGGTCGGAGATACCGGCGCAAACGACCCTGCAACGCTGGTGATCCGCCTGGAGAATGCGCTTGCGCATAACGAATTCGGCAAGGCCGCCGGCCTCTGGGCTCAATTGCCCGAGCCGGCGCGGCGGGACAGTGCCGAGTTCGGCACCAGTTTGCAGAGGCGCGCTGCCGCTGACGCCGCGATCGGCAGGATTGCACAGGATGCGGTTGCCGCGCTCGGCGCGGGTGGCTGACGGAGGATAGCGTTCAATGGTTCGCGTGCTGCTCTATCTCTTTGTCATTGCCTGCCTCGCGGCTGGTGCCGTCTGGCTGGCCGACCGCCCCGGCGAGGTCTCGGTCCTCTGGCAGGGCTACCGCATCGAGACGAGCGTCGCGATCGCGGCAATCGGCGTCATCATCCTGGCCTTCCTCGCCATGCTCGGATGGGCCGCGGTGCGCTTCGTTCTGGGCCTGCCCTCGGCCTTCAGCTTCGCCTCGCGAGCGCGACGTCGGGCCCGCGGCTTCGAGGCCGTCTCCCGTGGCATGGTCGCAATCGGTGCGGGTGATCCAGTGGCTGCCGGCCGCTACGCCGTCGACGCCCGCAAGTTTTCCGGCAACGAGCCGCTGACCCTGCTGCTCGAAGCACAGACGGCCCAGCTCTCGGGTGACAGGGGCCGGGCGGAAGCCGCCTTCAAGGCCATGCTCGACAAGCCGGAAACTCGCGTGCTCGGCCTGCGCGGTCTCTTCGTCGAGGCCCGTCGCCGTGGCGACATGACGGCTGCGCGCGCCTTCGCGGACGACGCCGTGCGGCGCTCCCCCTCGCTTGCCTGGGCCAATGACGCCCTGCTCGATTTCCACACCAGCGCCGGAGACTGGCAAGCAGCGCGCACAGCCGTCGAACGCCGCGCCGCCCTGCGTCTCGCCGAAAAGGCGGATGCCAAGCGCCAGCGCGCTGTGCTGCTGGCGGCGGAAGCCCTCGACGCGAAGGGCAGCGAACCGGAGAAGGCCTTGGCCGCCGCCCTGGAAGCGACAAAACTCGCCCCAGGCCTCACGCCGGCAGCTGCCCTTGCAGGGCGCATGCTCGCCGAGCGCGGCGATATCCGAAAGGCCGCCAAGCTGCTCGAAGCCGCCTGGCGCGAGGTCCCGCATCCCGACATCGCCGCCGCTTATCTCGATGTGCGCCCCGGTGACAGCGCGCAGGACCGGCTCGCACGGGCCGAAACGCTCGTAAGGCTGCGTCCGGCCGATCCGGAAGGCGTGCTGGCTCTGGCCGGCGCGGCGATCCATGCCCGTGATTTCGCCAAGGCCCGCCAGGCGCTGAAGCCGCTGCTGGCCGGCGGTGCGTCCGTCCGCGTCTGCCTGCTCATGGCCGAACTCGAAGAGGCCGAACATGGTTCGGCCGGCCGGGTTCGCGAATGGCTCTCGCGCGCCACGCGCGCGCCGCGTGACGCAGCCTGGGTCGCGGACGGGCTGGTCTCTGACCATTGGCTGCCCGTCTCGCCGATTTCCGGGCGCCTCGATGCCTTCGTCTGGACGGTTCCTCCGGCGACACTCGTCAGCCAGGCGCCGGCGATCGACGATGTGCTGGCCGATCTCGACGATTCCGCACCGCTGCTGGAAGGGCGTGCCGAGACGATGGCACCCGTCGAGACCGCCAAACCGGTGATCGAGCAGGCAACGCTCGTCGCACCCGAGCCGGCGAAAATCGAGCCCGCGAAGCCTGCAGGGGACGAGAAGCCTGCGACCGAGCCTGTCGCCAAGGGTGAACCGGCCGTCGCGGCCAAGCTCCCAACTCCGGTCGCCGAGGCGACAGTGGCTCCTGCGACCTCAGCCTCGGTCCGCGATCATCGCCCCTCCCCGGTGATCTTCCCGGTATCGCACGCACCGGACGACCCGGGCCCCGAAGACGTTCAACCGGCCACGGCCGCCAAGGCAAAGTTCCGCCTCTTCGGCTGACCGGCGAGCGCGCCGGCCAGCGCGCTCGCCTCGTCTGCACGGGCGATCGCGCGAAAAGGGGTGCGGGTCTCCCTCCCGCCCCTTATAGCGGTCTGCATGAACACCGAACCTACTGCCCCACTATCGACCTCCCCGGACAACGCAGAGGGCGTCAGCCTGCATGTCGCTCCGGAGCAGGCAGGAATGCGCCTCGACAAGGCGCTCGCCATGCTTGCCGGCGAAATCTCACGCGCCCGCCTGCAGCAGGTCATCCGGGAGGGTGGTGTGAGCCTCAACGGCGCGATCGCAGGCGATCCGAGCCGGAAGGTCGCCGCCGGCGACGTCCTGACCCTGGTCATGCCTGCGGCCAGGCCGCCCGCGCCCCTGGGCCAATCGATCCCGCTCGAGGTCGTCTATGAGGACGATGCTCTGATCGTGATCAACAAGCCGGCCGGCCTCGTCGTTCATCCCGCGGGGGGACATGAGGACGGTACTTTGGTCAATGCGCTGATCGCTCATTGCGGAGACAGCCTCTCCGGCATTGGTGGCGTCAGGCGACCCGGCATCGTGCATCGGCTCGACAAGGATACCAGCGGGCTTCTCGTCGTGGCCAAGACCGACAAGGCCCATCAGGGGCTTGCCAAGCAGTTTGCCGACCATGGCCGCACCGGGCCGCTGGAGCGCGCCTATCTCGCGCTGGTCTGGGGTACGCCGCGCCGGCCGCATGGCACGATCGAGGCCGCCCTCGAGCGTTCACACCGCAATCGCGAGAAGATGGCGGTCGTTGCCGAAGGCCGCGGCCGCGAGGCAATCACCCACTTCACCGTTCTGGAGCGCTATCCGCCGCTGCTTCGCGGGCAGGAGGAAACCGAAGCCCTGGCCAGCCTGATCGAGTGCAGGCTGGAAACTGGTCGCACGCATCAGATCCGCGTCCATATGAGCCATCTCGGTCATCCCTTGCTGGGCGACCAGCTCTATGGCTCCGGCTACATAACCAAGGCAAGCCGCCTTCCTGACGGCGCACGCGATGCACTGGCCGCCCTCGGCCGGCAGGCACTGCATGCAACGGTACTCGGCTTTGCCCATCCGGTGACGGAGGCGGAAATGTATTTCGAAGCGCCTCCGCCTGCCGATTTTGCAAATCTGCAAGCGGAACTCGCGGCCCTGTGAGCTAATCTGGCCACTTCGCCCACTTTCCGCCAAGCTCCATTGGCATATAATGAGGCTTGGATGCGGATGGCTTAAGGGGCGCCGCATGGGGCCGGGCTCGACGAACCCTCACAGGGTTCGCGCGTTGGTTCAGGCACATCATCCAAAACCTGCGCGAGGGTCGTTCGCGCGGTTGGCTTGCCGCGAAGCGGGAGCCAGGAAAGGAGAAACGAGCATGGCGATTGCATCGCTGCCCGTCATGTCCGCGGAGGGCGGACTTTCACGTTATCTCGAAGAAATTCGCAAGTTCCCGATGCTGGAGCCGAGCGAGGAATACATGCTCGCCAAGAGCTGGCGCGAGCATGGCGACCGCGATGCGGCGCATAAGCTCGTCACCTCGCATCTGCGGCTGGTGGCCAAGATCGCCATGGGCTATCGCGGCTACGGCCTGCCAATCGGCGAAGTCGTGTCCGAAGGCAATGTCGGCCTGATGCAGGCGGTCAAGCGCTTCGAGCCCGACAAGGGCTTCCGTCTTGCAACCTATGCGATGTGGTGGATCAAGGCCTCGATCCAGGAATATATCCTGCGCTCCTGGTCGCTGGTGAAGATGGGCACCACCGCCAACCAGAAGAAGCTGTTCTTCAACCTGCGCAAGGCGAAGAGCAAGATTTCGGCACTTGGCGAGGGCGATCTCAAGCCGGATCAGGTCAAGACGATCGCGACCAAGCTCGGCGTCAACGAGCAGGACGTCATCGACATGAACCGCCGCCTCGGCGGCGATGCGTCGCTGAACACGCCGTTGCGCGAGGATGGCGAGGGCGAATGGCAGGACTGGCTCGTCGACGACAGCGAAAGCCAGGAACGTCGCCTGGCCGACTCCGAGGAAAGCGACAACCGCCACCAGGCGCTGCGCGAAGCACTGACGGTGCTCAATCCGCGCGAACGCCGGATCTTCGAGGCTCGGCGCCTGGCCGATGACCCGATCACGCTAGAGCAACTCTCCGAGGAATTCGGGGTCTCGCGCGAACGCGTCCGGCAGATCGAGGTTCGCGCGTTTGAGAAGGTGCAGGAAGCGGTCAAGAAGGCCTTGACCAGGATCGAAGCACCGCGCGCCGCCCTGCCCGCGAACTGAGACCTGAATTCATCGGCAGCACGATACGAAAAGGGGGCGGTGACGCCCCCTTTTCTGTTCAGTAGAGCGGCGCCAGGGGCTGCAGGGGCAGCCGGAACGGCCCGAGATAGACCCGACCCTCGCGCAGGACGACCGGCGGCAGAGGCGTAAGCCCAGGTGTGCCGCCGCTCGGCTTGCCACCAAGCAGTCCGCCAAGACCAGCGGCAAGACCACCGAGCTTTATGCCGCCAATCCGGTCGATGCCGGCGACACCGGCATCGATCTGACCGGACAGGCGATGCGTCTGGTCGAGCAGCAGACGCCCGCTCGCCTCGAGCCGGGCAGCCCCCTTTGTCATCAGCAGTCGCATCAGTTCGATCTGCCCGCCGGTGGTACGCCAGGCTTCGAGCGCATCGGGATTGAACCCGGCCTTGAACGCCAGCGATTGCGTCAGACTCGCCTGCATCTCGACATCACCAGGTTCAGTGGTTCCGAGCAGCGCATCGAGCGCGGGCAGCACCGAGCCTTTCGCTGTCAGCGCAAGATCCGCCACCTGCTCGGTCGCAAAACGCGCCGGGTTTCGGCGCAGATGCACGTCCAGCTGATTGGCGCGCCAGGTTTCGTCGCTCGCGCCGGGCGCGGTCAATGTCGCATTCGGCTCGACCAGCACCATGGAGAAACGCTCGGGCTCGCGCTCTTTCAACGCCAGGCTGGCCTCGAGCTGACTCCAGCCGAGATCAAGTTTGCGGCCTTCAGGCAGGGCAGCCTGCAGCGGCCCCTTCACCTCCAGGATGACGAGGCCGGGCGTATAGATCTGTCCGACCGCCACACTCGGGCCAGTCTCGACCTTGACCGTATCGCCCCAGCGCGACGAGGTCAGCGTCAACCCCGCGCAGCGGACCTCGATCCGAAAGGGAAAGCCTGCGACGGAGCGATCGCTGCATGTCCACGTTCGGCCCATCTGCGCCTCGCGGGCAACAACGCGGTCAAGCCCCTCGACCACCCGCCCTTTGACGACGAACCAGAAGCCGGACCAGGCCAAGGCCAGCAGCACGAGCAGAGCGAAGGGCGCATAAAGCCAGAAGCGGCCTCGGCGGCGCTCGGAAGGGAGGTCGGTCATGCAGCAGCGATCCATTGCGCGAAAGCGGCCGGATTGTTAGCTCCCGGTCGCAGGAAGCGCCAGACCCGCCATTCTCTCGGCCGATTCGAACGCTTCCTTCGTCAAGCAGCTTCTGACGGCGAAACTGTGGGATAACGATGACAGCGAATGCAGCTTCTGACGATCTGTGGGTCTTCKGCTACGGTTCGTTGATCTGGCGCCCCGGCTTCGCCTTCGAGGAAAGCGTGGCGGCCCGACTCAACGGCTATCATCGCTCGCTCTGCGTCTTCTCGCATGTCCATCGCGGCACCCCGGAACGGCCGGGCCTCGTGCTTGGGCTCGATCGTGGCGGCATTTGCCGAGGGCTCGCCTTCAGGGTGGCGCCCCCCCATGCCGCCGGGACCATCGCGTATCTGCGCGAGCGCGAGCAGGCGACCTCCGTCTATCTCGAACGCCAACTGCCCGTCAGGCTCGAGGACGGCCGCCGTATCCGGGCGCTGGTCTATGTGGCCGACCGCAAACACCTGCAATATGCTGGCCGCCTGCCGGCCGAGGAATTACTCAAACTGGTGCGCCAGGGCCGCGGAAGCTCCGGAGAGAACCCCGACTATGTCCTGCGCACGCATGATCACCTGCGCAAGATGGGCATCTTCGACCCGGTCCTGAGCCATCTGGCTCATGTGCTGGCACCCGGTCTGCCCGAGCCACGCCCGCCGCTCTAAGCCTCACACCTGCGGCATCAGGTCGAGCAATGCAGCCCGGCGACTCAAGCCGTCCTCGGCGAGCAGATGGATATGGATCTCGCTCGCCCCGGCAAGCACGACGGACCGGCGCCAGCGCGTCAGCGCAGCTTCAATCCCGAAGGGACCGCTCTCGCGCGCCGCGATAATCTGCCGGTCCTCGGATACCGCGAGCAGCACGGCATCGCTGAAGCCGAGAGCATGATCGTCCGTGACCGAAAAGACCGAGGCGACATAGCGGCGCCCTGATCGACCACGCCAGGCGGTGAAGCGACGCTCGCCCAACCCTGCGGTGCTGCGCAGCGGCATTTCGCGCGCATCCGCACCGGGTTCGATGCTCCATTCGTCTAGCTTAAGGGCGAGAACAGGCATTTGTTCCTCCTTTGTTCCGAACAAAAAGAGAACAAATTTGAACGCCTGTCAAGCATGGCCCGCCTTGCGGGCGGAATGCGCCACCGGGGCTCGTCTAAGCGAGGGGGTCCTGCCCGATCCTGGCGAGTTCGCCGCGCCCCGTGGCGAGCAGCTTGTCGCTGGCAGTCTCGATGCGATCCTGCAACTGCGCCTGGAAAGCTTCCTTCGACATGCCGGGCAGGATCGGCGGCAGGATCTCGACGCGAATCGTTCCAGGGCGGCGCAGGAATTTGCGGCGCGGCCAGTAGAGCCCCGAGTTGAGCGCGACCGGCACGCAGGGCACGCCGAGCTCGGCATAGAGATGTGCGACGCCGAACTTGTAGGCCGGCGGCGCCCCGGCCGGACGGCGCGTTCCTTCCGGGAAGATCAGGAGCTGGCGGCCGTTCTGGCCAAGCTCGACCTTGGCGCGGCGGGTCACATGCGAGAGAGCCCGTGCCCGCGCGCCACGATTGACCGGAATCATGCGCATCTTCCACAGGCACCAGCCGAAGAACGGGATCCAGGTCAGTTCACGCTTCAGGATGAAGACCGGGTCCTGGAAGATAGTGACGAGCGCAAAGGTCTCCCAGAACGACTGGTGTTTCGCGGCCACCATCATGCCGCCCTGCGGAATATTCTCGAGACCGCTAATCTCATAGCGGGTTCCAGCCGTCACCCGCATGAGCCACAACGCACTGCGCGCCCAGGTCAGGGCGACCCACAGCATATAGCGCCGCGGCAGGACAAGCGCGGGCAACGCCGCGAAAATCAGCCACAGGATCAGGTTCAGATAGAACAGGACGTTGAAAAGGAGCGAGCGCAGCACGAGCATGGCGCGCAAAGAGCGCGCCGGCTCGCCGACGTCAAGCGCCGCGCTCCTCCGCCCCCAGGCGCGTGCGCTTTTCGTTCTCGGGGCCGAGCACGCTGGCAGGCTTGGAGGAGACCGGCTTTCGCCCGCCGATGATCACCGACAGGCGCGATGTTTCCGGATCGTCCTCCAGCATGCTGCGTAGCCGCGCCACCAAGTATTTCACATATTCCGGGACGAGCACCCTGGCGACGCGCCATTCGTTCCACCAGCTCGATGCATCGATATGCTCGGTCACCACCGGGTGCGGCACGACGCGAACGCCTGGCATGGCGTGGCTGAACTCGGCCAGCGCCCGCGGCATATGATAATTGGAGGTCACCAGCAGCAGTGACTTGAAGTCGTGCCTGCGGACCCAGCGGCGTGCCTCGATGGCATTGCCGATGGTGTTGCGGGCGCGATAGTCGAGATCGACGCAACAGCCGAGCAGCTCGCGCGCGGAGGGATTGAGCTTTGCAAGCTCCTCACGGCCGGTGCGCTCGTTGACACCGCTGATCAGCAAGCGCGACCCACGTTCGGCCCCGAGCAGGCCGATGGCATCGCCGACGCGCTGGGCCCCGCCGGTCACGACGACGATCGCATCCGTACGCGGCGCGACCGTCGGCTCGCGCTGTTCGATCCTGGCAATGAAACCGGCATAACCACCGGCGAGCGCGAGCGCGAGCAGGGCAGCAACGGCAAGGGTCAGGCGCCATGCCCAGACTCCTGCAGAGCTCCTCCTGCTCGTCGCGGTCGGCGACATCGCGTTGTCCCCCCCCCTCACCGGCAGCTGTCCGTGTCTGATTCCCATCATCACCATGTCTTGCCAGGCTAAACCGGCAATCGGGCATAAGGGCGACGTGAAAAGTCGTCCTCCGCCCCAGAGATTAAGACTTCACTACCCCAGCACCCGCAAATAATGGCGCACGGTAAACCGCGAAACGAGACCGGATATCGCCGCCACCACCATCGCCACCAGAAGCACAGCGGCATAACCCGACCAGCCGATCTCGAAAGCACCAAACATGGCCTGAATCTGCTCTGACCCCGGCGACGAACTCCAGCTGGAAGCGAGCCAGCCCAGAATGGCGATGGCCACGATTGCAGCAAGCCCTCCAGCCGCGCCCCCCTTGAGCCCGAGCCTGACGAACCGCGCCTGGAATTCCCGCGCGATGAAGTCATCATCAGCTCCGACAAGATGCAAGACCTCGACGCTGTCGCGGCTGCCGGCCATTGCTCCGCGCGTCGCAAAGGCCACGGCCAGCGCCGCGGCGGTCAGGACCAGCAGAACGACGACGACACCGGCAAGGATGATGGTGTTGGCCATGGTCGAGAGGCGGCGCAGCCAGAGGCGGTGATCGTCCAGGCTCGCGGTCGGGACGTCGCGCCGCAGCGTTTCCTTGAAAGCCGCGATTTCCGCCGAATTGCCGCTGCGCAGCTTCAACACGATCAGCCGCGGCACGGGCAGTTCGACGAGATCGAGCCCCGCGCCCAGCCAGGGCTCGAGCAGCTTGTCCGACTCCGCCTTCGGTACGGCGCGCACCTCGTCGACGCCGGCAACGGCACGTGCCATCTCGACCGCGCGCGCAACGTCGCTCTCGATATTGCGGCGTGTGTCCGGCCGAATCTGGATCGTCATCTCATTGGCGACGGCACCGCGCCACTGCTCGGAGGCGTGTGCGGCGAGCAGCGCCGCGCCGGCACTGAGGGCCGCGAGAAAGGTCAGGATCGCGATCACCGCGACCAGCGCCCGGCCGGCAGCCGAATCGACCGGAACCAGCGGCTGGTCCCGTCGGAGATTGAGTGGGAGCGCGCGTTCACGCGGTTCCCCATCCTGCTCGAAGTCAGCTGTCGACATGAAGATGGCCGTCGGCAATGACAAGGCGCGGAGCATCATAGAGCTCCATCAGCGCGAGATCGTGGGTTGCGATCACGACGGCGGTCCCGAGCGACTGCAATTCCATGAACAGGCGCAGCAATCGCCGGCCGAGCGCCGGGTCGACATTCCCGGTGGGCTCGTCCGCCAGCAACAACTCCGGCCGCCCGATCAAGGCGCGCGCGATCGCGGCGCGCTGCTTCTCGCCGCCCGAGAGAATGGTCGGTACGGCATGCATGCGCTCGCCGAGACCGACCCAGCGCAGCAGTTCGACGACCTCCGCGCGGTAGCTCGTCTCTTCCTTGCCGAGCACGCGCAGCGGCAACGCGACATTCTCGTAGACCGTGAGGTGATCGAGCAGGCGAAAATCCTGGAACACCACCCCCATGCGGCGACGGAAGGCCGTGAGCGTCGTCGCATCCAGCCGCGACACATCCTGGCCGAACAGGTTCACCAGCCCGCGCGTCGGCTTCAGAGCCATTAGCACGAGCCGGATCAGGGTCGTCTTGCCGGCGCCGGACGGGCCGGTCAGATACTGGAACGAGCGCGGCGCGATGCTGAAGTTGATGTCCTTCAGCACCTCGGGGCCCATGCCGTAACGCAGACCGACATTCTCGAACCGAACCAAGCCCTCGTCCCTTCGGAGCAAGCCCGGCAGTCGCGGGCATCCCTTGCGAATCTCGACCGCGATCCTACACCGCAAGCCGGTGCCGGCGGAAAGCCGGCCGATCTTCAAACCATGCAGTACAGGTTCTTCACGGGGCGTTAACCATAAATCCCTCCAATGGGTCGAGACCTCCACGAGCCGCACGCGAGAGCTTGAATCGCGCTGCGCCAGGGAAGAAATCTGCAGCGGCACCTGAGCCGCGCGTACCGGTGCCATTGCGAAAGAGTCATTCGCCAAACCATGCTGATCGTCTGCCCGTCCTGCTCCAGCCAATATGAACTCGATGCGGCCAAACTTGGCCCGTCCGGGCGCAAGGTGCGTTGCGCCAAATGCGAGACGCGCTGGCATGTCGAGGCGGAGCCCCAGCCGGTCACATTTCCCGATGCGCCGAGCAGCGAGGAAACGACCGCGCTGCTCGACGAAGAGCTGCGCCGCGCTGCCGAGATCGAGGAACAGGTGTCCGCACTCACAGCCGAGCGCGCGGCCCTGGCCGAAGGCGATGAACCAAGCCGCCCTGGAGCCAGGCCGCGCGGTCGCCGTTCTGCGCGCACAGGTCGAAAGGCCGCCCCCGTGCCGCTGGGCACCCGGATGCGAGCCATGGCTGCGCCGGCGCTCGCGATCGGCGGTCTCGCCGTGCTCGGGCTGCTTGTCTGGAAACGGGACGTGGCGGTCCGTGGCGCTCCCCAGCTCGCTGTCGTCTTCGAGAAGATCGGCCTGCCGGTGAACGTGCGCGGCCTCAGCCTGACGGGCATCGAGAGCGGGGTCGTGCAGGACGCGCAAGGCCGCTTCCTGGTGGTCGAGGGCGATGTCACCAACATCACCAAGACCGTCGCCAAAGTGCCGCAAATCGAGGTCGCCGTGCGCGATTCGGCTGGCCAGACCCTCTATACCTGGGCAACGGAGCCGCCGCGCCCGACCCTGGAACCCTCCGAGCTCATCCGTTTCCGAGCCCGGCTCGCGGCCCCGCCGGAGGCCGGGCAATCCGTGCTGGTGCGCTTTACCGCCGCCAAGTCGGCCGGGATCGCCAGCGCACGCTGATCAGACAACGGTCGAGGTTGCCCGCGCCTTCACCTCGCCGCACTATCCCGCTGCAAGCGATCGTATAAACCTGCGATTGGAACCAGACTGCGCAGCGTGCTGCGCCAAACGGGCGGCCGGCATCCGGCGAGACCCGAAAGGACACTGACGACGATGACTCAGCCCCTACGCATCCGGGTGCTCTACGAAGAGGCCGCGATCGCCAAGCGGAACGAGGAAATGGCACGCGAGATCGCTGCCGCCTACCCGCCCGACCTGCTGGTCGTCGCAGTGCTCAAAGGCAGTTTCATGTTCGTCGCCGACCTCATCCGGGCCATGCATCGCGCCGGCATGACGCCGCAGGTCGAATTCGTCCATCTCTCGAGCTATCGCGCTGCGACCATTTCCTCCGGGCAGGTCGAAATCCTGCGCGACGTGCAGAGCGACGTTCGTGGCCGTCAGGTGCTGCTGGTCGACGACATCCTCGAATCCGGCCGAACCCTCGCCTTCGCCAAGGACCTGCTGGCCGCCCGTGGCGCATCGCGCGTTTCCACAGCGGTGCTCCTGGAAAAGCCGGCCAAGCGCGCCGTCAACATCCAGGCCGATTATGTCGGCTTCGACTGTCCCGATTACTTCGTTGTCGGCTACGGCATGGATGTCGCACATTCCTATCGACAGCTGCCCTATGTCGGCGTCATCGAGACTGCCGATCAGGCCGGCCTTCCAGGTATCTGAACGATGTCACGTATTCTGGTCGTCGACGATGAGGAAAGCCTGCGCGCCCTGGTGGCGCGCGGTCTCACGCTTGACGGACATGTCTGCATGATGGCGGGCGACGGCGCCGAAGCGCTGGAGATTCTCATGGCCGAGAAGGGGCGTTTCGACCTCCTGCTCACCGATATCCGCATGCCGCTGATGGACGGGATCGCGCTCGCGCTCGCCGCCAAACAGGAGTTTCCGGACCTGCCCATCATGCTGATGACGGGCTATGCCGAGCAGCGTGAGCGCGCCAAGAGCCTGGAGGCAATCGTCTCGGAAGTGATGACGAAGCCCTTCACCATCGCCGAATTGCGCACCACGGTCATGCGCGTGATCGAACGCTCGATCGGCTGAACATCGCGCTTATACCGGTATCACGCGCTCCAGGCGATTCATCGGGCCGGAGAATGCCGACCTTTGGCGACAGCCGCAGACTTTCGTCGCGGCATTTATTGCAACCGAGTTGCAGCTGCATTGACGGGTTTTGCTCGACCTGTCATCCTGCTCTTGCAAATGAATTGCAGGTCGGGGTCGAGCATGACGATCGATGTCGTGAGCACGTCGAAGGATGTCGCGGACGCGGCACACCCCGCCGGGTGGCAACGGCCGCGGGGTGATCCGTCGCTGCTGGACGTCTTTCGATCGATCCCGGTTTCGGCCAAGGCCACTCCCTGGCGCAAGTTCCTCACATTTCTCGGGCCGGGCTATCTGGTGGCCGTCGGCTACATGGACCCTGGCAACTGGGCGACCTCGCTCGCGGGCGGCGCGCAGTTCGGCTACGCGCTGCTGGTCGTCGCACTCGTCTCCAATATCATGGCGATCATCCTGCAGTCGCTTTGCGCGCGGCTGGCGGTCGCGACAGGCAGGGACCTTGCGCAGGCCTGCCGTGATGCCTATCCGCGCTGGGTTTCGTGGCCGCTCTGGATCTTTGCGGAACTGGCGATCTGCGCGACCGACCTCGCCGAGGTCATCGGCACGGCAATCGGCCTCAATCTGCTCTTCGGAATTCCGCTCGAAATCGGCGTATTGATCACCGCGCTCGATGTCTTCGTCATCCTCTGGCTGCAGACCAAGGGTTTTCGCTGGATCGAAGCCTTCATCATCACGCTGCTGGGCGTCATCGCCGTCTGTTTCGCCGTCCAGATCGCACTCGCCGATCCGGACTGGGGCCAGGTCATTCGCGGCTTTGCCCCGACGACCGACATCGTCACCAATCCCAACATGCTCTACCTCGCGCTCGGCATCATTGGCGCGACGGTGATGCCGCATAACCTCTATCTGCATTCCGGCATCGTGCAGACCCGCGCCTATGGCGGCAGCCTGCCGGAGAAGCGCGAGGCGCTGAAATACGCGACACTGGATTCGACCGTCGCCTTGATGTTCGCACTGACTATCAACGCAGCGATCCTGATCCTCGCCGCCGCGACCTTCTACAAGACCGGTCAGAACACCGTCTCCGAACTCGGGCGCGCGCATGAACTGCTCGCCCCGCTGCTCGGCGCCTCGATCGCGCCATCGCTTTTCGCCATCGCGCTGCTCTGCTGCGGCCTGAACTCGACGGTGACCGCGACCATGGCGGGACAGATCGTCATGGAAGGCTTCATCGACATCAAGCTGCCGGCATGGCTGCGCCGCCTGGTCACGCGCCTGGTCGCCATCATCCCTGCCATCGTCGTGACGATCGTCTATGGCGAAGCGCAGACCGGCAAGCTGCTCATCCTCTCGCAGGTGATCCTGAGCTTCCAGCTGCCCTTCGCCATCGTGCCGCTCGTCATGTTCACGGCGTCGCGCAAGAAGATGGGCGAACTGGTCTCGCCGCGCTGGCTGACGGCGAGCGCCTTCGTCATCGCAGCGATCATCATCGCCCTGAACGTCAAGCTGATCTTCGACGTCGCCTTCGGCTGAACCGAGCGGACATCTACCGGTTCAGCCACCAGATCGAGATTGTCAGCACGGTCGCGAAGGACACCCAGGCGGCATAGGGCCAGAACAGGTTCGCCGCGAGACGATCGAGCGGAGCGAAGCGCTTGATCGTGATCAGGATCATCGCCAGCAGCGGCAGGATCACCAGGATCCCGGCGAGCGGACTCTGCATTCCGAAGAATCCGAATGACCACAGCACGTTCAGCAGAAGCTGGACATGATAGGCGATCAGCGCCCCGGACTTGCCGGGCGTCTCTGCCGGCAGTCGGAGGATGCGGTAGACGCTCAACGCCATGATCGCAAACAGCGCCGTCCAGACCGGCGCGAACAGCCAGTTCGGCGGGTTGAATGGCGGCTTGGCAAGCGTCGCATACCAGCCTGGGATTTGCGGAACGGTGGCCGCGCTGCCCAGCAGCGAGGCGGCGACCACCGGGACGATCGCAATCAGCAGATCGACCCAGATCGGCCTCGGCGAAGATCCGGCCTTGCTCGACAAAGTGCTCATGCCCCCAGCATGGGGTGCGTCTGCGGCATCGGCAAGCCGAGACCCTTGCGCCAACCCCCATGCCTGCGCCAGATGGACATTCCCGTTCCTCATGGAACCTTTCCGGAATCGCTCCATGACCAAGCGCCCGCTTCATCCCCGTTCGCTGGCCGCCCAGGCCATGGGCAAGATCGATCAGCTCACCAAGGGCGTCGTGACGCCGATCCATATCGCCACGACCTATATCCGCGACGAGGACAACGGCTACTCCTCCGGCTTCGTCTATGGACGCCCGGACAACGAGACGGTGCGCGAGGCGGAAACCGTGCTCGCGATGCTGGAAGAGGCGAAGGCGGGGGCATTGCTCTTCAGCTCAGGCATGGCGGCCGCCACGGCTGTCTTCCAGGCGCTCTCGCCGGGGGATCATGTCGTCGCCTCGAAGGTGATGTACTGGGCGCTTCGCTCCTGGCTGCTGACCGAGGCCACGCGCTGGGGCCTGAAGATCGAATTCGTCGAGACAGATGATCTCAACGCGCTGAAGGCCGCCGTAAAGCCAGGCGTCACCAAGCTGGTCTGGGCCGAGACGCCCTCGAACCCGCTCTGGACCATCACCGACATCGCCGGCGCCGCCGAGATCGCCCATGCGGCCGGTGCGAAGCTTGCGGTCGATTCGACCTGCGCGTCCCCGGTCCATACCCGGCCGCTTACGCTCGGTGCCGACATCGTCATGCACGCTGCCACCAAGGTGCTGAACGGCCATTCCGACGTCGTCGCCGGCGCCCTCTGCGCCCGCGAGGATGACGCCTTCTGGAACCGCGTGAAAACAGTCCGCAAGATGCAGGGCGGCGTTCTCGGCCCCTTCGAGGCCTATCTGCTGATGCGCGGCATGCGCACCCTTCACGTCCGCCAGGAACGCCAGACGGCCTCCGCCATGACGCTCGCCCAGAAGCTCTCCGCCCACCCGCTGGTGGCCCGCGTGCTCTATCCCGGCCTGCCACAGCATCCGGGCCATGACATCGCGGCGCGCCAGATGCAGAACGGCTTCGGCTATATGCTGTCGATCCAGGTCACCGGCGGCGAGAGGGCGGCGATCAAGGCGGCGGCGCATGTCGAGCTCTACAAGCGCGCCACCTCGCTGGGCGGCGTCGAGAGCCTGATCGAGCATCGCGCCTCGATCGAGGGCGCAGGCTCGCCCTGCCCGGTCGATCTACTGCGCCTCTCGACCGGCATCGAAGATGTCGAGGACCTCTACAACGACCTCGACCAGGCGCTGAAGGCCGGGCACGCCTAGCGCAGGGTCGCCCGTGCCATAGCCAGCAGGCGCACGTGCCCCCCTTTTCCACCGCCTTTGACCGGCAGCGGAAAGGGTCCCGAATTGCCGGTCGTTCCAGCAGCTTCAGGGCTGGAACAGGCCGCAGCCGTGGGAACGCATGCCGTCGCCCTGAATGGTGTCGTGGCTGCGCGCGCTTGCAGCGCACGAAGGGCATGGCCCGCCTCTTCCTCGGGCGTCCTGAAGCCATGGGAGCCAATCTCTGGGCCGTGTTCGGGTGCGGCCGCGAAACCTGAGCGCGCTGGTAGCCCGACCCGGTGCTTCCGAGCCCGCTGGGGGACAAGGCCCACGATCAATCCGGTGGATCGTCACAGGTCTGCAACAGCCCATCGTTAGCTCTGCGCGGCATCAGCGAGGAGATGACGCTCATGACCGGCCAAGCCTTCGAAACGAATCGCCGCACGCTTCTGCTCGGCCTTGGCGCCGCAGCGCTGATACCGCAGCCGATGCCTGCCGCCGCGCGCAGCCTGCCGGCATTTCCGACCGTCAATCCCGGCACGGACACGAGCTACTGGAACATCGTGCGCGGCCTCTACAGCGTCACGCCCGACATGGTGAATCTCGAGAACGGCTATTGGGGCATCATGGCCGAGCCGGTGAAGGCCGAGTACAAGCGCCTGACCGACTTCGTGAACTTCGAGAACACGGTCTATGCCCGCAGCAGGATCGGCGCCGATCTCGACAATGTCCGCACCCCACTCGCCGCATTCCTCGGCGTTGCGCGCGAGGAGATCGCGCTGACGCGGGGCGCAACCGAGGCGCTGCAGGCGCTGATCTCCGGCTACAACAAGCTCAAGCCCGGCGACACCGTGCTCTATGCCGATCTCGACTACGATTCGATGCAGTATGCGATGAACTGGCTGAAGGCTCGGCGCGGTGTCGATGTCGTCAGGTTCGACATCCCGGAGCCCGCCACGCGCCAGGCCGTGCTCGACGCCTATGACGCAGCGCTCAAGGCCAATCCCAGGACGAAGCTTCTCCTGCTGACCCATATCAGCCATCGCACCGGGCTGATGATGCCGGTCAAGGAACTGGCCGCGATGGCCAAGGCGCGCGGTGCCGATGTCATCCTCGACGCGGCCCATAGCTGGGGCCAGGTTGCCTTTCAGGCCCGGGATCTCGGCGTCGATTTCATCGGCTTCAACCTGCACAAATGGATCGGCGCGCCGCTCGGTGTCGGCCTGCTCTACATTGCTAAGGACCGGCTCGACGATATCGACCCCTATATGGCCGACGAGGATTTCAAGGCCGACGATGTCCGCTCGCGGATCCATACCGGCACGCCGAACTTCGCAGCGCAGCTCGCGGTCCCTGCCGCACTCGCCCTGCATCAGGAGATCGGCCCGGAGGCCAAGGAGGCGCGCTACCGCCACCTGCGCAATCACTGGGTCGCCAAGGCACGCGAACTCAAGGGCGTCGAGATCCAGACCCCGGACGATCCCGGCATGGTGGCCGGCATCACCTCGTTCGCCCTGGCCGGCAAGCGCAGCCCTGCGGAGACCAATGCGATCGTTGCGGAGCTGCGCGACAAGCACAAGGTGATGACCGTTCGCCGCGGCGGCGTCGCCAAGGGCAACACGATCCGGATCTCGCCGGCCCCCTACATCATGGAGGCGGATCTCGATCGCTTCGTCGAGGCCCTGGCGATCGTCTCCGGCAATCGCGCGGGATAAGCCAGCTCGTCGGCCCGCGCGAGCGCAGAGCTCGGCCGCGCCACATCCTCAAGAGGCAACAACGGGGATGAGGCGCGTCGCCGATCCCCGTCCTGTCTTCTCCCTCTCCTCGGAGAGGGAGAATCTCAGGCCTTCGCGACCTTCTGATAGTCCTTGACGTCGGAGAAGGTGATCTCCGGGACGCGCTCCGCATCGTATTTCAGCGTGAACTGGGACGAGGCCATGAAGACCGGGTCGCCGTCGAGATCGTCCGCCATCGAAGACGGCTTCAGCGCGACGAATTTTGCGAGCGCCGCCTGATCGGCCGAGGAGACCCAGCGCGCGATCGCGAACTGGCACGGCTCGAAATCGACGGGCAGCGAATACTCGACATCCATGCGCTCCTTCAGCACGTCGAGCTGCAATGCGCCGACCACGCCGACGATCGCCGGCGCGCCGTCATGCGGCAGGAAGAGCTGGACGACCCCCTCCTCCGCCATTTGCTGCAGGGCCTCGCGCAGCTTCTTCGCCTTCATCGCGTCCTTGAGCTTGACGCGGCGCAGGATTTCCGGCGCGAAGCTCGGCACGCCCTTGAAGACGATGTCCTCGCCCTCGGTGAGCGTATCGCCGATGCGCAAGGTACCGTGGTTCGGCAAGCCGACGATGTCGCCGGCAAAGGCCTCTTCGGCAATCGAGCGGTCTCGCGCAAAGAAGAACTGCGGCGCGTTCAGCGGCATCGGCTTGCCGGTGCGAACCAGCTTCGCCTTCATGCCGCGCGAAAGCTTGCCCGAGCAGACGCGCATGAAGGCGATGCGGTCGCGATGGTTCGGATCCATGTTCGCCTGGATCTTGAAGACGAAGCCGGTCATCTTCGGCTCTTCCGCCTCGACCGCGCGTTTGTCCGCGACCTGGGCGCGTGGGCTCGGAGCGTGCCGGCCGAGCGCGTCGATCAGGTCGCGC
Organism: Allobosea sp. 05T439; assembly: GCF_056396005.1. Classification (NCBI taxonomy): domain Bacteria; kingdom Pseudomonadati; phylum Pseudomonadota; class Alphaproteobacteria; order Hyphomicrobiales; family Alloboseaceae; genus Allobosea; species Allobosea sp. 05T439. Next base: position 54,138 of record NZ_JBFTKP010000007.1, read on the forward strand.
ACACCATAGTCACGCAGCGCCGCGCCGAAATAGACCGGCGTCAGATGGCCCTCGCGAAAGGACTCCAGGTCGAACGGCTTCAGGCCCTCGCGCGCCAGGAAAACCTCCTCCCGCCAGGTCTCGGCAAGGCCGTTCGGCAGGAGCTCGTCGAAGAGCGGATCGTCCTCGCCCGCAACGGGGGTTCCCGCGTCGCTCTCGTCGCCCTTCTGGTTGCGACGGAAGGTATTCGAGGCGAAATCGAGTGTCCCGACGAAGTCGCGCCCGCGCCCGACCGGCCAGGTCATCGGCGCGACGTCGAGCGCCAGCGTCGTCTCGATCTCGTTGATCAGGTCGAAAGGATCGCGCGTCTCGCGATCGACCTTGTTGATGAAGGTCACGATCGGGATGTCGCGCAACCGGCAGACCTCGAACAGCTTCTTGGTCCGCGCCTCGATACCCTTGGCGGCGTCGATCACCATCACCGCGGAGTCGACCGCCGTCAGCGTGCGATAGGTGTCTTCCGAGAAGTCCTCGTGGCCCGGCGTGTCGAGCAGATTGAAGACGTGCCCGCCATACTCGAAGGTCATCACCGAGGTGACGACCGAGATGCCGCGCTGACGCTCGATCTTCATCCAGTCGGATGATGTCTGGCGGCGGCCCGCCTTGGCGCGCACTTCGCCCGCGAGCTGAATCGCGCCGCCGAAATAGAGCAGCTTCTCGGTCAGCGTCGTCTTGCCGGCGTCCGGGTGCGAGATGATGGCGAAGGTACGCCGGCGCGCATGCGGCGCGACGGCGGTCGCCGGGGCATCAAGGATGGAAATATCGGTCATGCCGGTGTGAAGACAGGAAGGGCGCCCGCTGTCAATGATCCGCAACGCGACTTCGACGTCAGCCGCGCCACCTGATGGGCCCGCAGATCACCATGGATTAACCATTCGCAGCCATCATCCGGCGCCGCGATCACATCTGCGCCAGCTGCGGCCGGCGCTTCAACCCACGAGCGGATGGCGTCCCTGCGCAAGATTTCCAGCCAGATCTTCGGAGCCGTCCTGCTTCTCGCCGTCACTGCCGCCCTGGCAACCATCCTCGGGGTCCAGGCGCTTGGCCGCTACGCGGCGATGACGGACGAGATGCAGCTCGCATCGCGCCGCGTGTTGATGGCCGAACGGATCAACGGGTTGGTCAACGCCGTCGTGATGGAAACGCGCGGGCTCTATATGAGCCGCGATTCCGCCGATGCCGAGCGCTTCGCCCAGCCACTCCTGGATGATCTTGCCCAGATCCATGAGGTCATGGACGATTGGCGCCCTCTCGTTCAGGCAGAGGACGGCGCAGCCTTTGCCGCTGTCTCCGACCAGATCGAGCAATTCATCCGCTTCCGGCGGGAGACGGTTCGGCTCGCACGCATCGAGGGCCCCTCCGCAGCAAACAGGCACGGCAACAACGAGGTCAACCGGGCGAACCGCAAGGCACTGAACGAAGCGTTGAAACACATCGCGGTTCTCAACGACGTCAACAGCCGCATCATCGATTCCCGCCTCGACGCGCTGCAGGACAGCAGCGCGAGGCGGCAGACGCTGATCGGCGCTCTGATGATCGCGGCCGGTCTCGCTCTCGCGCTCTGGATCGTGCATCGGCGCGTTTCACAGCCGCTCAGGCGGTTGGCGGCAACGATGCGCCGCTTGGCACAGTCGGAACCGGTCGCCGAAATTCCTCTGTCKGCACGCCCGGACGAGATCGGCGATATGGCCCGCTCGGTCGTCGTCTTTCGCGACAACGCCATGGCGCGCGCCGAGCTCGAAGGCACCGCCCGGGTGACCGAGACCGCCCGTGCCGAGCGTCAGATCAGGATTGACACGCTCATCCGCAGCTTCGATGCCAGGATCGACGCCGTGCTGAAGACGGTGAGATCCGGTTCGAGCCAGATGGAGAGCACGGCCCGGACGTTGAACGATGCAGCGACAGCGGCAACCTCGCAGGCCGAAGACGCTCGCGCTGCCTGCCTTGATGCCGCCGACAGCGTTCGGAATGTTGCCGCGGCTTCGGAACAGCTCTCCGGCTCGATCGCCGAGATCACGGGGCGGGTCGCCAAGGCCAATGGCGTCGTCGGCAATGCCGCGCGCGATGCCACCAGCGCGAGCGCGAATGTCGCCAACCTGACCTATGCCGCCGAAGAGATCGGCAAGATCGTCTCGATGATCCGCGACATCGCTGCCCAGACCAATCTCCTCGCCCTCAACGCCTCGATCGAGGCTGCACGTGCCGGCGAGGCCGGGCGCGGCTTCAGCATCGTCGCTGGCGAGGTGAAGACCCTGGCGAGCCGAACGTCCCAAGCGACGGATGAGATCGCCGCCCAGATCGCGGCCTTCGAAACCGAGACACGCGGCGCAGTCGCCGCAATCGAAGCGATCGCGGCGGTGATGGCCGAAGTGGCCCAGCACACCGTGGCGATTGCAGGGGCGACTGAGCAGCAGATGCAGGCAACGGCGCAGATCGCCCGCAATGCGCAGGCAACGTCGGATGGCACCGTCCGCGTCTCGCGCAAGATGGAGGGGGTCACCGCCGCATCCGAGGAGACCATGCTTTCGGCAAGTCAGGTTCTGAAGACAGCCGAAAGCCTGAGTCGTGAGGCGGAGACTCTGCGGGGTGCCGTCGAGACCTTCTTCTCTGACGTCAAGGCGGCCTGAGGCCGGCTCAGGTCTTCAGGCGATATCCGGTCCGGAAGATCCAGCCGACAGTCGCAATGCAGGCGGCGAGGAAGACCAGCGTCATTCCCAGGCTGACGACGATGCCGACCTCGGAAACGCCGAAGAAGCTCCAGYGGAAACCGCTGATCAGGTAGACGACCGGGTTGAACAGCGCCACCGTCCGCCAGAATCCCGGCAGCATGTCGATCGAGTAGAACGACCCGCCGAGGAAGGTCAGTGGCGTCACCACGAGCAGCGGGATCACCTGCAGTTTCTCGAAACCGTCGGCCCAGATGCCGATGATGAAACCGAACAGGCTGAAGGTCATCGCGGTCAGGAACAGGAAAAGCAGCATCCAGACCGGATGCTCGACCCTGAGCGGCACGAAGGCCGTCGCCGTCAGCAGGATGATCAGGCCGAGAAAGATCGATTTCGTGGCCGCCGCGCCGACATAGGCGATGACCGCCTCCCACCATGCCACGGGCGCCGAGAGCAGTTCGTAGATCGTGCCGGTGAATTTCGGAAAATAGATCGCGAAGGAGGCGTTGGCGATGCTCTGCGTCAGCAGCGAGAGCATGATCAGGCCAGGCACGATGAAGGAGCCATAAGCGACGCCGTCGATCGCCTGCATGCGCGAACCGATCGCGGCACCGAAGACGATGAAATAGAGCGAGGTCGAGATCACCGGCGAGACGATGCTCTGCAGTGGCGTACGCCAGGTGCGCGCCATCTCGAAGCGATAGATCGCGCGCATCGCGTGGAGATTGATAGCCATGATCAGTGCCGCTCCCTCACCAGGCTCACGAAGATGTCTTCCAGCGAGCTCTGGCTGGTGCGCAGATCCCTGAAGCGGATGCCTGCGGTCGCGAGATCCTGCAGGAGCGCGGTGATGCCGGTCCGCTCCGCCTTGGTGTCATAGGTATAGACCAGTTCCTCCCCCTCGGCCGCGAGCGCCAGATCATAGGCTGCAAGCCCCACCGGCAACGCGGCAAGCGGCTCCTGCAGGGAGAGCGAAAGCTGCTTCTTGCCGAGCTTGCGCATCAGCTCGGCCTTGTCCTCGACCAGGATGATCTCGCCCTTGCTGATCACGCCGATCCGGTCGGCCATCTCCTCGGCCTCCTCGATGTAATGCGTGGTCAGGATGATGGTGACGCCGTCGTCCCTGAGGCGCCGGACGAGCTTCCACATGTCCTGGCGGAGCTCGACATCGACGCCGGCCGTCGGCTCGTCGAGGAACAGGATCTGGGGTTCATGCGCCAGCGCCTTGGCGATCAGCACACGCCGCTTCATACCGCCCGAGAGCGTCATGATCCGGTTGTCGCGCTTGTCCCAGAGCGAGAGATCCTTGAGCACGCGCTCGACATGGGCCGGGTTCCGCGGCAGGCCGAACAGCCCCCGGCTGAAGCTGACCGTCGCCGAGACGGTCTCAAAGGCGTCCGTGGTCAGCTCCTGCGGCACCAGCCCGATGCGCGCGCGCGCGGCCCGATAGTCCTTGATGATGTCATGACCATCGGCGAGCACGCTGCCGGAGGTCGGGTTCACCAGTCCGCAGATGATGCTGATCAACGTCGTCTTGCCGGCACCGTTGGGTCCGAGCAGGGCGAAGATCTCGCCGCGGCGGATTTCCAGATCGACCGATTTCAGTGCGCTGAAGCCGGACGCGTAGGTCTTGGACAGGTTGGAAACGCGGATGATGGACATGGCCACGATATAGGGGAAGCGACGGAGGGATGCGACCGCGCCGCCATGCGCCGCGAGCACGTCAGCAGATCATATGACGACTGACTGATTTCGTCAGCAGTAAAATGCCAATGGCCGGGACAAGCCCGGCCATCCCCAATCCTCGCTGGCCCTTCGTCTCAGCGCATGAAGAACCAGAGCAGGATGATGACGGGAATCGGCACGCCAAGCAGCCAAAGTGCAATCGAACGCATTGGGACAGCCCCTTATGAATGATCGTGCTGGAGCAACGTCCTGAGGCTGCCCAAGGTTCCGGCCGCTCCCTCCTCGCTTCCTCGGGCGCAGCCTCACGAAAACAGCGTCGCGCTTCCATGCCAGAGCGGACGATAGCCATGCGCGAGGGCCGCGATGGTCGCAGGCGGCGTCAGTACCAGGACGGTCCCGGGCGCCCGCCGCCGTCGCTCGATATATCCGTTGGGAGACCAGAGCAGCGCGGCCTCACCGCGCAAGGCCAGCCACTCGCCGGCCCCAGCCTCGATCATGGTTCCGTCCGGCAATCGATCGGCCTGAAGCCGGTGCTTCTGCTTGGCTCGTCCGATCCGGCGCTCGCCATCCAGAATCCGGTCGATCTCGGGAAAGAGCGGCTCGGACATGAGGCCGAGGCCTCGGACCAGCGCCGCACGGTAGCCGAGCGCATCCGCCCGCCGGCACTCCATGCAGGGCCGGTGCCCGGCCGCAAGCGCCGTCACCTCGTCGCAAAAGAACAGCTCGGTGTAACCCTTGCCCCAGACCTGTCGCCGTCGCCCCTTGAAGGAGAGCACGCAACAGATCCACTGCCGCGTGGCGTGCGACCGGATCGGCGCGGCCTGCGTGTGCGGATCGTGAAACCGGCCGCCGCGATTGCCGAACACCAGGCCACGCGCAGGGTCGCGGGCGAGCGAGCCGTCGGGCCTTACACGGTTGGGCAGGGGCATGGCTGGCTCCTGGGTTCTCTCTTCAGAACTTGGCACATCATGCTGCCGGATCCTGTCGGCAGCATTCTTCCCTCCCTGCTTGCGGCACCATGCCCATCTGGCCGGGCACGCGACTTTGCGGCAGTCTTGCCTCTATCGGGAGCGGTCGAACGGGCGTCGGGGCGACATGATCGAGCACCAGAAGGGCGGCCTCGTACCGCACCCCGACCGCGAGGTCATTCTCGCCGAGGTCCACGCCCGCCCCTTCGCGCCGATCGAGACCCCGCGCCGCCTGCTGCATTTCGCCTTCCTGACCGATGCGGCTCAAGCGGCGGCAGACCGCGACGCCTTGGCTCGATTTTGTTCCGAGCGCGGTGTGACGCCCCTGGCCGAAGGCGCCAAGCATCACCGCGCCCGCCTCGCGGAGATTGGCCTGCGCTGGGAACAGCATAGCGAGTTCACGACCTATAGCTGGGAATTGCCATCGCCCGAACGCTCCGCCTTCGTTCCGACGGCAATCGATCTGCAGCATCCCATGCACGAGTTGCCGCAGCCCGGCCCGCACCTCGTCTCGATCGACCTCCATCTCCTGCCCGCGATCGGGGCTGGGGAGCTGGATGCGATCTTCGATCCTGCGAGCCTCGCCGCATCGCTCGTCGATAATGCAAGCGCCGTTGCGGCAACCGATTTCCGGGTCAGTGCCGGCGGGTTCGTCCGCATCCTCCTGCTTGACCGCGAACTGACATCGTCCCGTTCGGGGGCCCTGACCCAGAGGCTTCTGGAGATCGAAACCTATCGGACATTGGCTCTGCTCGGCCTGCCGGAGGCGCAGCGCATCGGCCCATCGGTGCGTGCCACGGAGGAAACGCTGGTGCGCATTGCCTCGACGATGACGGCGACGGAGGGCCTTGTCTCCGACAATGCGCTGCTCGACGAGATGACCGCGCTCGCCGCGCGTCTCGAATCCGAGGCGGCGTCCACGAACTATCGCTTCGGTGCGAGTCGCGCCTATGACAACATCGTCCAGCAGCGCCTGATCGCGATCGGCGAAACGCCGCATGCCGGCTGGCCGACGCTCGCAGCCTTCCTGTCCCGGCGGATGGCGCCGGCGATGCGCACCTGCCAGATGCTGCAGGAGCGCCAGACCGACCTGTCGCGCAAACTCGCGCGCGCCGCCAATCTGCTACGCACCCGCGTCGATGTCGCACTCGAGCAGCAGAACCGCGACCTGCTGGCGGCCATGAACGAGCGCACCCGCCTCCAGCTGCGGCTGCAGCAGACGGTCGAGGGCCTCTCGGTCGCGGCGATCGGCTATTACGTCGTCAGCCTCTTCGGTTACCTCGCCAAGGGCGCGAAGGATGCCGGCTTCCTGCCCATCGACGTCGGCATGGCGACAGCGCTCTTCGTACCCATCGCCCTCATCGGGGTCTGGGCGGCGGTCCGACGCATCCGGCGCGGGCATAGCGAAGAGAGCTGAGCACGGGCCGTGCCGGTCCTGACATCTACTGACATCAAGTACCGTCACAACTCCCGCCATCGCCGCGACGACGCACCCTATCGGGAGCGCCGTCCTCATGATGGAGAGAGCCATGCTGACCTTCTACCACGCCCCCCAATCGCGTTCCTTCGGCGTGCTCTGGCTCCTGGAAGAACTCGGGCAGCCCTACCGGATGGAGATGATCGATATTCGCGCCAAGAGCGGTGCCCCCGAGGACTACCGCGCCATCCAGCCGCACAAGAAGGTACCCGCCGTCATCCATGACGGTATCATCGTCACCGAGCGTGCCGCGATCTGCATCTACCTCGCCGACGCCTTCCCCCAGGCGGGTCTCGCGCCTGCGCTGAGTGATCCCGCGCGAGCCCCCTATCTGACGGCCCTCGTCTATACCGACGCAGTACTCGACCCGATCATCGCGACCAGGGCGACCAATATCGATTACGTCCCGCAGCATTTCTCCTTCGGGTCGCACGAGGACACCGTTGCCTATCTGGAGAAGCGCCTCGGCAATCAAGATTTCGCGGCCGGCGACCGCTTCACCGCCGCCGACACCCAGCTCGGCAGCGGCATCCATTTCGGCATGAACATTATCGGCGCGCTGCCGCGCCTGCCTGTCTTCGAGGCCTATCTCGCTCGCGTATTCTCGCGGCCGGCGTTGCAGCGCACCCTCGACAAGGATGGTGTCCTTGAAGAAGGGCAGGTCGCCTGAGCGCAGGTCTCGAGGATCGGTCGATCTTGCATGCCCCGGCGACCGCCATGCCCGCCAGAACCGGCGGGGAACAGGGCATGCGAGATCCGCGAGACTTGTCCCCAAGGCCTCAGCATCTTCTTAAGGTTACGGTTAGGTAAGGTCGCTGACGTAAGGCATTTGAAGTATTTTCAGCCGCATTCAGGGCCCGTCAAGAACGCGGACAAATGCTGCCCCGATGAATTCCTACATACCCCTGATTCTGTTTACCGTGCTGACCAACGCAGCCGCGCAACTGATGCTGAAACGGGGCATGACCGGCATCGGTAACCTCGATATCGCGAATGACGGACTGATCTGGACCGTATTTCGGGTCGTCTTCAACCCCTTCGTCTTCGCCGGCCTCTGCACCTTCGTGGTCAGCATGGCCTCGCATCTGATCGTATTGTCCAAGGTACAGATCAGTTACGCCTACCCGTTCCTGAGCCTCGCTTACGTCGTGGTCGCGGTCTACGCCTACTTCGTCTTCCAGGAAGACCTGAGCCCTGCCCGCATCGCCGGCATTGGCTTCATCGTCGTTGGCACCATCTTCATCGCACAGAGCTGAGTCATGATGGACCTGATCGCACGCTTCATTCTCCGCCTCGGCATCCTGTTCGAACCGCCCGAGAACAGACCCGCCTTGCGCCCGGTGCCCGTGCCCGTGCCGGTCCGTGACCGGCGCCCTCGCCTTCCCGACACGTCGCGCTGACGCATCTCATCATCGAACCAGCGGCAAACTCAGCATGAAACACATCATTATCGGCGGAGACGGCTTCGTCGGCTCGCATCTCGCGGCGGACCTCGCCGCCATGGGCGAGGAGGTGCTGGTCGCGGATATCCAGAAGAGCGCTCACGCCCATTACGCGGCGGTCCCCTTCCAGACGATCGACGTAACCAGAGCCGAGAGCGTGGAGAGCATCCCGCTCGGCCAGGATGATCTCGTCTACAATCTCTCGGCCAAGATGCTCTCGCCGATCGTGACCCGTCGGGAACGCCACGATTTCTTCTGGCCGGTGAACTATCACGGCACCGCCAACATCCTGAACTGGATGGAGAAGCGCGGCGCCAACAAGCTCGTCCACTTCACCACGGACATGATCTACGGCCACTCCATCACCGTGCCGCAGGACGAGACCCATCCGGCAAGACCCCTCGGCGAATATGGCGAGAGCAAGCTCGCCACCGAGACCCTGGCGCAGACCTATCGCGACAAGGGTTTTCGGATCCCGATCTTCCGGCCGCGCCTGATCATCGGCCCGGGCCGCCTCGGCATCCTCGTCAAGCTCTTCCGCCTGATCGACATGAACCTGCCGGTGCCGATGATCGGCGGCGGCGGCAATCCCTACCAGTTCATCTCGGTGTTCGACTGCGCCAGCGCCTGCACCGCAGCCTGGAAGGCCGACTTCCCCAACAGCGCCTATAATCTCGGCTCGGACGATCCGCCGCCGGTGAAGAAGCTGCTGGGCGACCTGATCAGGCATGCCGGCTCGAAATCGATCCTGCTGCCGACGCCTGCACCATTGGTCAAGTTCGCCTTGAACACGCTTGACGCGATCAATCTGCCGATCATGGACCCGGAACAGTACATGATCGCCGACGAGATCTGCATTCTCGACACCAGCAAGGCCAAGCGCGAGCTCGGCTGGACCCCGAAATACCGCGACGAGGACATGCTGCTCGCCGCCTATACCGAATATCGCAAGAGCAAGGGCGAGCAGAGGAGCAAGGCCGCATGAGCATGCCAGCTTTCAGGAACGACGATTCCCCAGCCCGCCCGAAGCTGATCAGCGTCGAGGAGGCCAAACAGCTCGACGCCGCACAGGTGAAGGAGCTCTTTGCCAACCACATCAACCCCGGACAGCTGCATTTCCTCAAGCTGCTCGGCTTCGACAAGATCATCGTCGATCGTGCCGAGGGCATGCATTACATCACCCGGGACGGACGCAAGATCCTCGATTTCTTCGGCGGGTTCTGCTCGGTCGCCTTCGGCCATAACCACCCGCGCATCATCGCCGCCCGGCAGAAGTTCCAGGACGAGAACCGCCACGAGATCTGCATGGCGTTCATGTCGCAATATGCGGCCGCCCTGGCCCGGAATCTCGCCACGATCTCGCCCGGCGATCTCGACATGGTCTTTCTCGGCTCGACCGGCTCGGAAGCCATGGAAGCTGCGCTGAAGGTCGCCGAGCAGGTTCAGGGCCCGGGCAAGTCGAAGATCCTGCATGCCGCGAATTCGTTCCACGGCAAGACCAAGGGCGTGCTCTCGGTCACGGATTCGACGCTCTACCAGTCCCAGTTCAAGCTCGTCGAAAACCGGGTCAAGGTGCCGTTCGGCAATATCGAGGCCGTGCGCCTAGCGCTCGAATCCGATCCGGCGATCGGCATCGTCGTGATGGAGACGATCCAGGGTGGCGGCGGCATCGTCGAAGCCCCCGAAGGCTTCTGGCGCGACTTGCGCGCGCTCTGCGACAAGCACGGCGTCCTCTGGATTGCCGACGAAGTGCAGTGCGGGCTCGGCCGCACCGGCCAGTTCTTCGCCTTCGAGCGTGACGGCGTCGTGCCCGACGTCACCGCACTCGCCAAGGCTCTCGGCGGCTCCAAGGCTGCGATGGGTGCGATGATCGCCCGGCGCGAACTCTACATGAAGGCCTATGGCAAGCCGAAAACCGCATTGATCCATGCCCAGGCCACCTTTGGGGGCATGGGCGAGGCCTGCGTCAGCGCGATCGAGGCCCTCAACGTGCTCTATGAGGAAGACCTCATGGGCAACGCCAAGCGCCAGGGCGACTACCTGATCGAGAGGCTGAACACCCTTCGCGCCAAGCACCCGACGCTGCTCAAGGAGATCCGCGGCCGTGGCCTGATGATCGGCGTCGAGTTCCAGGACATCAGCGAGGCCATGCCTTTCKGCGTCAAGCACATGGTCGCGCTGCTCGACGACAAGCTGAAGGGTTCGCTCTGCGGCTTTGTCGGCGCGCTGCTCCTGAAGGATTACGACGTGCTCGTCGCCTTCACCGAATACAACCGCAACGTCATCCGCCTCGAACCGCCGCTGATCGTGACGCGCGAGCAATGCGACCAGTTCATCGAGGCACTCGACGACCTGCTCTCGCGCGGCATCACGCGGATCGTCACCGATTATCTGCGCAAGGTTGCKACCGCKAAGAACTGAGCTCCCTGCCCAGGCAGCTTCCCCAGGGTCGGCATGCGCCGGCCCTTTTGCGTCGCAGCGCCTGCTKACAGAAATCCGTGGCCGCTCGTGCAGAACTCTCCCTTCCGCAGCATCAATCCGGTGAGCCATGTTGAGCCATCTCTCCTTCGGCGTGTCCGATCTCCCACGGGCGATTGCCTTCTATGATGCTGCACTGGCGCCGCTCGGCCTCGTGCGGGTCTGGACGGTTGCCGATGGAGCAGGCTACGGGCCGCCGAATGGCGGCGATCTCCTGGCGCTGAAGCTGCAGGCTGGCCCGGTCACTCCGCCGGGGCCGGGGTTCCACCTCGCTTTCGCGGCGGGGACGCGTCAGGCTGCCGACGATTTCCATCGGGCCGCGCTTGCGGCAGGCGGACGGGACAACGGCGCCCCCGGGTTGCGACCGCGCTATGCACCTGACTATTACGCCGCCTTCGTCATCGATCCGGAAGGCTATCGGCTTGAAGCCGTCACCCGGGCAACCGCCTGAACGACGTTAGCCCGCAGTCACGCGGCGCCAGAAGCCGGATGAGAAGCCCGGATCGACATGCCGGGCAAAATCCCGCCACTGCGGGAAGGATGCCTCGAAGGTCGCAGGCGACATGCGGGCATCCTTGTAAGGGTTCACCCGGCCGCCCGCCGCGATTGCCACGCGATCAAGCTCGTCCAGCAGCTTGAGCGTCCGCTCGCCGCGATGCGGGAAATCGAGCGTCAGCGTCGCGCCCACAACCGGAAACGACATGATGCCTGGCGACGGCACGTCCCCAAACAGCTTCAGCACCGTCAGAAAGGATGCCTCGCCAGCCGCGAGCGTGCGCCTCAGCATCTCCTCGACCGCCCTATGCGCCTGCGCCATCGGCACCGCGCATTGGAACTGGCGCAAGCCCCGCGGGCCATAGGCGCGGTTCCAGTTACTCACCCGGTCGAGCGGGTAGAAGAACGGCCGATAGGGAATGCGCCTCGGCTCCGGCGAACGCGGCTGCGCGGCCCGGTAGAGCATGTTGAAGGCACGCAGCGTCAGGCGGTTGATCAGCGGAAAGGGAGGATTGATCGGGAATGGCAGCGGGCGCGCTGCGCGCGACTGCGGCAATTCCGACGCCGGAGCATGATTGGCACGGAAAAAAACGCCGCGTCCGAAGCTAGTCCCGCCAGCAAGCGAGTCGATCCAGGCCACGGTGTAGTCATGGGTTGCATCGGATTCCGCCGCGACCTCGAAGAAGCGCCCGAGGCTCGGGAAATGGATCGCCTCCTGACGCATCTCGGCGGATGGGATCGGCATCAGCTGCAATGTCACCTGGGTGATCAACCCGGTCAGCCCATAGCCGCCGATCGTGGCGGCGAAGAGCTCTCTGTTCATGTCAGGCGCGCAGGTGAGCCGGGCCCCGTCCGAACGCGCCAGCTCGAAGGCACGCACATGCCGCCCGAACGTGCCGGCGCGATGGTGGTTCTTGCCGTGCACGTCGTTGGCGAGCGCCCCGCCAACGGTGACGAAGGCGGTGCCCGGCGTGACCGGCAGAAACCAGCCCAGCGCAACCACATGCTCCAGGATGGTGTCCAGCAACACTCCGGCTTCGCAGGTGATCAGTCCGCTTTCGCGATCGAAGGCCAGGATCTGATCGAGGCGACGCGCCGCGATCAGCCCGCCGCCATCATTGAGGCAGGAATCGCCGTAGGAACGGCCATTGCCATAGGCGAGCACGGTCGAAGGGTAGCGCGCAGGCTCGGCACTCCAGGCGTCCGGCATGATGATCTGCGTATTCCGGGCGATGAGGCCGCCCCAGGACCGATATTCGGGCGCTCGTCCGTTCACGGCAGGACCGTCGCGGCGACCATGATCAGCAGCACCAACCCACCCGTCACCTGGCTGCGCCAGTCGCGGATCATGAAGACCAGCGGATCATCCGGCATCTGACCACGACGGGCGAGAAACCAGATCCGCGCCATCTGATAGAGGATGACGGGGCAAACCAGCCAGATGATCTCGGGGTGACGATAAAGCTGCTTCACGGCCGCACTATCGACATAGAGCGCCATGATCAGCGCGCAGGTGCAGCCCGAGGCCATGCCGAGCTGCGACAGGGCCTCGATATCCTCGGCCTGATAGCCGCGGCCGGCCTTCTTCAGCCCGGACTGGTCCTGCGTGATTCGCAGCTCCGCATAGCGCTTGACCAGCGCAAGGCTGAAGAACAGGAACATCGAGAAGGCGAGCAGCCAGGACGAGACCGGAATCGCCGCCGCGGCGTTGCCGGCCAGGATGCGCAGGGTATGCAGAGCTGCAAGCCCGAGCACGTCGACCAGCAGCTTGCGCTTGAGAACGAACAGATAGAGCAGCGCCAGGACGAGATAGGCGGTCAGCGCCAGCAGGAACGTACCCGGCTCAGGCACGAACACTGACGAAGCGAAGGCCGCGATCATCAGCAGTGGCACCGCAGCATAAGCCTGCTTCGCGGTGATCTCGCCGGCAGCCAGAGGGCGCTTGCACTTGGTCGGGTGCCGCCGATCGGCCTCGACATCGACAATATCGTTGAGGAGATAGATCGCCGAGGCGAGCAGGCTGAACGCGACGAACGCAATCGCCCCGTGGCCGAGCGCAGCGAGATCGAACACGTCATGGTTCAGCAGGATGGGGACGAAGACGAGCCCGTTCTTGAGCCAATGATGCGGTCGCATCGCTCGGATCATCGCGCGAACAGACATGTCAAAGCCCTTGTCCACCTTTCAGGGCCGCCAGGCGATCGAACAAAGATCGTCATGGCTTCCCGTGCGAGGCGAACAGGAACGGCCTCGGCGCGTCCTGCTATGGCGGTCAAATCCCTAAACCGCGGTGGAAATCACGTCCGCCTCGTCGAGATTCAACCGCCATGCTTAATGACAGGCTGACGATAGGTCAGATTGCCGATGTGCCGCGCGGCCCCCGGAATTCAGGGGGCCTTCTTCGCGGCCACAGCGGTGATCTCGATCGCATATCCCGGCGAAGCGAGCTTCGCTTCCACCGTTGCGCGCGCCGGCGCGCTGCCGCGGGCGACCCATTTGTCCCAGACGGCGTTCATCTCGGCGATCCCAGCAATATCGGTCAGGAAGATCTGAACGCTCAGAATCCGGTCCTTCGCACTACCGGCGGCTTCGAGCGTTTCCTCGAGCAAGGCCAACACCTCCTCGGTCTGCCGCGTCAGCGTCTCCCCTTCGGTCTTCTCCGCGACATGGCCGGCGAGGAAGACAATGCCGTTGAAAATGGCGGCGTCGCACCACCGTTCCGTCAGGCCTATACGTTCGATCGACATGGCTCTGTATCTTCCTGGTTGTTTGAACCGTGACGGCATAGAGCGTCGCGCATGCCAAGCCCCGCCTCGGAGCGCAACTCCACGGCAGACTGGTCCGCATTCTGCGTTGCGCTCCGCATCTTATGGGCGAGCCGGCGCAAGACTCGTCACGGACTGCAAAGGGGTAAGCAACGCCCGACGCACAATCCATGCGCGCGGGCCAATCACGTGCAAGGCACTCTCGCGACCCCGCACGTCCAGGCCTCGACTGGGCAAGAGCTGATCCTATGCAGGCAACGGCGCGAGCTGCGATCAGGCCGAGCGGTCAGACCGGTCCAGTATCCGGCCTCAGGATGTGCGCAGCGCGCGACCGCCCGCTGCGCGATCGCGAGGTCTACTTCATTTCACCGAGATAGGCGGTCGCGTCGATCTCGACGAGACAGTCGGGCGAGCCGAGGCCATTGACGATGCAGGACACGCGATGCGGCGAATCCTCGGCGAAATTGGCGAAATAGACCTCGTTCATCGGCTCCCAATAGGCACGGTCGGTGACATAGACTGTGCACTTGACGACATCCTTCAGGCTGCCGCCCGCCTCCCCCAGGAGAGCGCGGATGTTGTCGATGCATTGCTGCGTCTGACGCCGTGCGTCGCCGACGGCATACTTGCCCTCCCTGTCCATCCCGACGCAGCAGACGAACATGAAGTCCCCGGCGACCGTCGCCTGGGCGAAAGGGAGCCTTCCCTTGAAGACACGGTCGGAAGAGATCGTACGTTTGGGCATCGTGAACCTGTGGGGTGGGAGTTGCGCGGCGGCCGGCCGCTATCGGGCAACAGTCGCGAGGGCTGCACAAGCCAGCAACGGCGCCTGAGCCAAGGCTAACCTATGGTCAGAAGCCCAGCCAGACGGGTCACCCCGTCCAGTCTCAGATTGCTGTGGGAGAACTGGCGTCCCGGAAGGGATTCGAACCCCTGACCTACGGTTTAGGAAACCGTTGCTCTATCCTGCTGAGCTACCGGGACGCACGTGAATGCGTTTAGCATAAAGCGCATGCGGGTGAAGCCTCTTGTTGCAGTCATGCTGAGTCTCATTGCCGCGTCGGGCAAGGCGCTGGCGAACGATTCCTGTCCGGCCGCGGCCGCCGAGACGCCGACGGTTCGTTTGGCTGGCACCGACACCAGCGGCGATCTGCTGCTCGACGATGGCCGGCGGATACGCCTCGTCGGACTGGCCCCTCGGCAGGACGACGCGGAGATCGCGCGTTTCGTCGCGGCCCTGGCAGCGTGGCAAGGCCGCGATCTCCGGATCGTCATCCTGGCCGAGCCCGATCGCTGGGGCCGCATCGCGGCGCGCCTGCTGGCCGATCCGGATACCCAGGCCACCGCACCGCTGGACCTGTCGGTCGCCCTCATCCGAAGCGGCGCAGCCTGGCATCTACCCGATTCCGTCAGCAGCCCCTGCGACGCGCTCTTGCGGGCATCTGCCCCGAATGCCACCCCATCCGCGCGACAAACTGGCCCAAAACCAGCCAATCTCGTCGATGGTCACGATATTGCCGCGTTGAAGGTGCACGCCGGTCGCGTCATCGTGCTGGAGGGGCGGATCGCATCGATCGGCGAGCGACCGCAGCGTTCCTATCTGAATTTTTCGCACCGGCGGGGAGCCGGTGCGTCGGTCGTCGTGTCGAGGAGGCTCTGGCGGGAGATGCGGGAGGTCGGCTGGACCGCCAGGACACTGACGGGTAAACGCGTGTGGGCGCGCGGCGTACTGAGCGGGCCGGATGGATTGTCGCTTGAACTCCCCTCCCGCGCAGCCCTGGAACTGATCGATTAGAACCATGCTGGCCTTTCGCCGACAGACTGTGTCACGCCCCATGGCGCGACTAGGCGCCCTGCTCCTTCCCGCCCTGCTGCTTTCCGGCTGCTTCGGCGACCAGAGCGTCCTGCCCCCCCAACCGGCCGATGGCGAGCTTGCCCCGCGGCTGAGCACGTTCCAGCGCGCGTCGGACCGCGAGCATTTGCGGCTGCTGGCCGCTTTCGGCGGCGAGTACCGCGCGCCAAACGCTCGGGCCCAGCTCAACGAAGTCGTGGCGCGGCTGGTCAAGGCTGGCGAAGGGCAGATCGGCAGCTACGAGATCACCATCCTGAACTCGCCGGCGGTGAACGCGTTTGCCCTGCCGAATGGCCGGCTCTACGTCACGCGCGGGCTGCTGGCGCTCGCCAACGACACCAGCGAGATCGCTTCGGTGCTCGCCCACGAGATCGCTCACGTAACCGCCCATCACGCCGTCGAGCGGGCTGAGGCCGAAGCTGAGTCTGCGCTTGTCACGCAAGTCGTCACACAGGTGCTCAACGATCCGGCTGCTGGCGCCTCCGTTCAGGCCGGCTCCAAGATCTCGCTCGCCCGCTTCTCGCGACAGCAGGAGCTGATTGCCGACCAGATCAGCGTCCGCAACATCGCGCGCGCCGGCTACGACCCCTATGGAGCGGGCCGCTTCCTGGGCGCGCTCGGCCGCAATACCAGCTTCCGCAACAGCGGCCAGGGCCAGAGCGGCAGCGAGAAGCGGCTCGATATTCTCTCCAGCCATCCCTCGACCCCGGAGCGCGTCGCCGCCGTCACGGCGTCCGCCCGCCAGATCGGTGCACCCGGGCTTGGCGAGCGCGATGCGGCCCGCTGGCTCGCTGCGATCGACGGCATCGCCTATGGCGACGACCCGAGCGATGGCGTGGTACGAGGCCGGCGCTATCTCAACAGCACCTTGCGCATCACCTTCGATGCCCCCGACGGGTTCGACCTCGAGGCGGCGCGCGACATGGTCATCGGTGTCAGCGGCAACGGTGCCCAGGCGCTGCGTTTTGATTCGGTCACGCTCAAGCCCGGCCAGACCCTCGAATCCTATGTCGCCTCCGGCTGGATCGACGGGGTCGAGACCGGCCCCGTCGAAAAGCTCGACCTTGAGGGCCAGTCCGCCGTCCTGGCCAGCGGCAAGGGGACCGACTGGACCTTCAGGCTCGCCGCCATCCAGGCAGGCAATCGCGTCTATCGCTTCATCCTGGCGGCCCGCGGCAGCAGCGATCCGGAGCGCCCGATGCGCGCCGTGCTCAGCAGCTTCCGGGTCCTGACTGCAGCGGAAGCACAGGCCACGAAGCCTCTGCAATTGCGGATCGTCAGCGCCTCCGAAGGCGACACGCCTGCAACGCTGGCCGCCCGCATGGCGACACATGAGCGCGCGTTCGACCTCTTCCTGCTGCTGAACGGGCTCGATCGTAACAGCAAGCTGACGCCCGGCCAGCGCTACAAGATCGTCGCCGAATAGGGGCTGCCCGCGCGGGCAGCCCTGGCTTTCCTTGCTACAGCATCAGGCGCCACCGACGGAACCGGCGTGATCGGCTTCTGCAGGCGCCCCCTGCACCGGCAACAACCTTGCCGGCGCCGCTTCCGAACTGACTGGCCGCAAGGTTCTCCATGGGCGCTCGCCCGATCTGGCCCAGGTCCCGTGGGGTCACGCAGATCAAGGTCCGCCTGCTGATCCACCGGACCGCGCGCGATGGGCGGCCCGTCCAGCAGCTGCCGGATCACGAGAAGACGCTCAGGGCCGCCAAGCCAGCCTGGGAGCGCTTAGTCGCCCTTCTCCCGCGCAAAAACCGGAGCCGTCTGGCCAAGAAAAAACCCGGCGGTTGCCCGCCGGGTTGATTGGCATCATGCCGGAGGAATCGCCTCAGGCGGCTTCTTCCTGCAGATCGTCATTGTCGCTTTCGAGATCGGCATCAGCCGGGTCGACCTCGGTGCCCTTGGCCGCACGACGCGGCGACTTGGCGAGCTGGCCCTCGATCTTCTTCAGCGCTTCGGTCTCGGTCACGTCGTCGACGACCGCGATCTCACGGGTCATGCGGTCAACCGCAGCCTCGTAGAGCTGACGCTCGGAATAGGACTGCTCGGGCTGCGCCTCGGAGCGGTAGAGATCGCGGACGACCTCCGCGATGGCGACAAGATCGCCCGAATTGATCTTCGCTTCATATTCCTGGGCGCGGCGCGACCACATGGTGCGCTTGATCCGGGCCCGGCCGGTCAACGTCGTCAGCGCCTTGCTGACGATATCGGTATCGGCAAGCTTGCGCAGGCCGACGCTCACAGCCTTGGCGGTGGGAACACGCAGCGTCATCTTGTCCTTGGCAAAGCTGACGACGAAGAGTTCAAGCTTGAAGCCGGCAACCTCCTGCTCTTCGATCGCCGTGATCTGGCCGACGCCATGGGACGGGTAGACGACGAACTCGCCCGTCTTGAAACCCTGGCGCACAACAGCTTTCTTCGCAGTGGACATGCCGTTACGACTCCTGACGGGACCGCTTGACACGGCCCACGATGACACGTCCCCGGCCGGAATGACCGGAGACACTCTGCCTGATGCGTTGCAATCCCGACCGAGCGGTCACGGACCCGCAGCCTCACGCTCCCTCAGCCGATTGCTACTTGACCACCGAACACGAAAATCACCACGCTCCGGCCTTCTGCCGGAAGCCCTGGTCATCCCGTATCTATGGGGGTGCCCCGTTTATGAATCCTCGCAGGGGCAGGCGGAACCAATTCGACTGCACGAACAGGTGTATCACAAAAAACACGCCGAATCAAAGCTAAACGCCGATTAACACCGGAACTGCATGTCGCAGCGCCGGTGTGCTCATCGCTCAGCCTCTTCCCCTTGGGTGAAATTMAGTCGCCTTCGCCGGGGTTCGGCGAGAAATGTTCTTCGAGCTTTCCAGCCACGCCATCAAAGTCCTTGGCGTCGGCCGGCGGGTCCTTCTTCTGGGTCAGGTTCGGCCAGCTCGACGCATATTTCGAGTTGAGCTGCAACCAGCTCTCAAGGCCGGGTTCGGTATCGGGCTTGATCGCCTCGGCCGGGCATTCGGGCTCGCAGACACCGCAATCGATGCACTCGTCGGGATGGATGACKAGCATGTTCTMGCCTTCGTAGAAACAGTCGACGGGACAGACCTCKACGCAGTCCATGTACTTGCACTTGATGCAGTTTTCGGTGACCACATAGGTCATGTCGCCAGTCCTTCCCGGTCCATCCTGCCGGATCATAAAGACCCGGAAGGCGGGTATTTCAAGGTCGATATCCGGGCTGCGGCAGAAAGAAAAATCTCTTCCGGCCAGCTCCGGAAGGAAACTCCTCCTGAAGCACCCAAGCCTGCCCAGGCAGGCCTATCGAACCGCTCCCGCGCTCTATCCGCTCGGATCGTCCTCCGCAAGCGGCGCATCGCCGCGCGTGCTCTCCCCCAAGCGCTCATAGAGCAGTTGCGCCTCCTCATAGGGACCGCGCCTGCTGCCCAGGGCGAGCAGGCGCACCACTATGGTCTCATGCACCAGCGCCAGTGTCAGCACGTCGCCGAGCTTGAGCCCAAGCGCTGCATTCCCTGCACGCCGACCATTCACGCGGACATGGCCGTCATCCACCAGACGCACAGCGACCGAGCGCGTCTTGGCGAAACGCGCGAACCAGAGCCACTTGTCGAGACGCTGGCGATCTTCCCGCAAGGACAGCCTTTCCGCTCAGCCCCAGGTCAGTTGAGCCCCATGTCAGGTCTTGCGCCCGCCGCCCTCGAGCTGGGCCTTGAGAGCCGCAAGCTTCGCAAAGGGCGAATCCGGATCAGGCTCGCGCTCGGCCGGACGCGGCTTTGACGCCTGCTGGAAACGCTCGTTGCCGCGCTCCTCGCGGCGTGGGCCACCTGGGCGTCCATCGCGCTTGAAGTCCGGCCGCGGGCCACGCCCCTGCTCGGGGCGGCCATTGCGCTGCGGCCGGCCGCTGCGCTTCTGATCACCCTCGCGCGGCTGCGCATCCTGTCGGGGAGCATCACCTTGAGACGCATTGGCGGCAGCCGGACGGCCACGATCGCCCTGGCGGCGACGCTCGTCGGGCCGGCCGTCACGGTTCGGACGTTCACCACGCCCTGCGCCAGGCTGACGCTCGCCCTGAGCGCCGTCGCGGCGACCGCGCCCGGCATGCTCCGGCCTGCGCCCACCCTGGTGACGATGCGGCCGCCAGACCTCGATTTCCTGCACCTCGGTCGCAGCAACGACATCAACTGCTGCCTCAGGGGCAAGAGCTCCCGCGGCAAGCGTCTCGGAGACAGCTGTCTCGTCGGCAGGCGCCGGCAGAGCAGACATGGCATCGGCTGGCACCGGATGTGCGGCTTGCTCGAGCTCAGTCTCCGCCGCGGTCGGGGCGTCGGCCGTTTCAGGCGCGGCAGCCTCCGAAGAGGCAGCCTCGGCGGTCTCGATGTCAGTAGCGGCCAGAGGCTCGTCGACAATACCGGCGCCGGCCTCATCGGCCACCACCGCCGGATCGGCCTCGTGCCCAGCCGGGACGTCCGTAGTTTCCGCGGTCGGCGCGTCGGCAACCGGAGCGGTAGCCGCGACCGGTGGCTGCGCCAGCGGCACGGTAATCGCCGGTCCCGGACGCTTGGCCGAGACATAGCCGAGGGAGCGCAGGATCGAGGCGAAATCCTCGCCCGCACAACCGACCAGCGAGGTCATGGCACCGGTGACGACAAAACCGTCCTGATCGGCCGCGCCGGTGGGCGGCTGGCCCTGGGTCAGGCCCGGGCGATAGGCGATAGCCGGCCGGATCAGGTCAGCAAGCCGCTCGAGGATATCGACACGCACGGCGCGCTCGCCGCAGACGCGATAGCCGGCAGCACGGTAAAGACCCTTCGGCACCGCCTTGTCGACGGCAAAGGATGTCCGACCCGAGGCTGCTAGATGGGCAATATCGTCGAGGCCCGACGTATCGGGCCCGCCATGCTTCAGCGCCCAGAGCTGGGCAGCCAGCGCACGTGGTGCCGGCTTCAGCAGGGCCGGGACGTAAAGATGAAAGGCTCCGAAGCGGATGCCGAGCTGACGGAGTGCTGCGCGGCCCTCCTGATCCAGCGTCTTCATCTCCTCGCCGACCTTGGCGCGCTCCAGCACGCCCAGCGACTCCCCGGCCTGATAGGCGATGCCGCGCGCGATACCGGTGACATTCTCGGCATTCTCGAGCAGCTGCAACGCACCAAGCAGACGGGCGATGTGATTCTTGAGCCAGAGAGTGAGGCGCGCGTCGACCTGCTCGCGCGCCGGTCCGGTCAGGTGCTCCTCGACCAGCAGGCGCAGGCGCGGCTCCAGAACCTTGTCGCCGGCGACAAGCCGCGCGACCGGCTCACCGATCCAGCGCACCAGCCCGTCATGCGAAAGCACGAAGGCATCATCAGCCGCGAGCACGACACGCGCGGCGCGCGCTTCGATCTCGCTGGCAAGCGCCTTCATCGCGGCCATGTTCAAGGCTTTCGCCTCGGGCCCGCCAGCCTTGGGATCCGCCGTGAAGCGAAATCCCTGAAGCATCCCGACATGCTGTCCCTCGACGAGCACATCGCCCGTCGTGGTGACCTCAGCCTCCAACATTGCATTCTCCCGCAAACGACGCATCAGCACGCTCGTGCGCCGATCGACGAAACGGCTGGCTAGCCGCTCGTGCAAAGCGTCCGACAGCTTGTCCTCTACAAGACGCGCCACCCCCTGCCAATGCTCTGGATCAGGTAACCAGTCAGGACGGTTTGCGACATAGGTCCAAGTTCGGACCTGCGCAATGCGGGCAGACAGCGTGTCGATCTCGCCATCGGTCCGGTCAAGCGCATCGAGTTGGGCGCGATACCAGTCCGGATCGAGCCGTCCGTGGCGCATCAGGCGCAGATACAGCGTGGTGGCGAGATCAGCGTGCTGCATCGGCGCGATCTTGCGATAATCAGGCAGGCCACACACCTCCCAGAGCCGCTCGACTGCTGCACGGCCCTGCGCCAGCGGCCTGACATCGGCATCGCGGGCCAGAACCTCCAGCGTCGTCATGTCCTCTGCGATCAGCGCACGGGTCAGCCCCTGCTCGGTTGGCTGGACGTTCAGGCTGGCGATCAGCCCGTCGACGGAGCGCAGATCGAGATCGGAATTGCGCCATTGCAGCTGCCGCACCGATTCAAAACGATGATTCTCGATCGCCTCGACCAATTCGGCGTCGAAGGGCGGGCAACGCCCGCTCGTGCCAAAGGTGCCGTCGCGCAGATGGCGGCCGGCGCGCCCGGCGACCTGGCCGAACTCCGCGGGGTTCAGCTTGCGGAAATGATGGCCGTCGAATTTCCGGTCCGACGCGAAGGCGATGTGATCGACATCGAGATTGAGCCCCATGCCGATGGCGTCCGTCGCGACGAGATAGTCGACATCGCCCGACTGGTAGATCTCGACCTGGGCGTTGCGCGTGCGCGGCGAGAGCGCGCCGAGCACGACGGCGGCTCCCCCCTTCTGCCGACGGATCAGTTCAGCGATCGCATAAACCTCCTCGACGGAGAAGGCGACGATCGCGCTGCGTCGTGGCAGGCGGGTGATCTTCTTGTCGCCGGCAAATGTGAGCTGCGACAGGCGTGGACGCGTGACGACGTTCACCCCGGGAATGAGCTGCTCGATCAGCGGCTTCATGGTGCCCGCGCCGATCAGCATCGTCTCGGCCCGACCGCGCCGGTTCAGCAGGCGGTCGGTGAAGACGTGACCGCGGTCGAGGTCGGCGGCGAGCTGAATCTCGTCAATCGCGACGAAATCGACGGCGAGATCGCGCGGCATGGCCTCGACGGTGCAGACCCAGAAGCGGGGCCGCTGCGGCTTGATCTTTTCCTCGCCGGTGACCAGCGCCACCGCCTCGGGGCCGACCTTCTCGACCACGCGGCCATAGACCTCGCGCGCCAGCAGGCGCAGCGGCAGGCCGATCATTCCGGTCGGGTGCGCCACCATCCGCTCGATCGCCAGATGCGTCTTGCCGGTATTGGTGGGCCCGAGAACTGCTGTGACACCCTGCGCACGAACCGAGGGCGGAAGAGAGCGTGCTGAAATCAAGACGCGACCGATCGTTTCCTTTGGGCCCTTGCCGGCAGCAGACGCTGGGGAAAGCGTCCTACCTTGGCACAAGCTGGAGCGCCGAAATTAAGCTGCGGAACGAGTCCTGAACGAAGCAAGCCCGAATCGCTGACTCCGGCAGAATCGGGATTCGTTCACGGCCAGATATCGCGGAGACGGCCGCAAGTACCACTATATCTGGAATCGTGACACGAGCTTGATCCACTCATTTTCGCGACCAGCGTAAACGGCCGGGCGCCGACAGTCCTCCGCGCTATTTATGTCGTGCTCACGGCGAAACGAGGGGCCGCCGTGTGATTTCTGCGTGCGCAACGGCGTGGAACCAGCCTGAGCCATCGCCTCAGCGGGCCGTTCGGACGAGACCCGCCTCCCGTCCGACACCTTGGCGATCGGGCGTTTCCCGGAGTGTTGACAATAATACGTACGTACGTATTCTACCTTCATGAGCAAGCCATCCCTTCGTGAAAATCTCCTCGCCGCTGGCCGCGATCTCCTCTGGAAGAGCGGCTATTCCGCCACCGGCATACGCGAGATCGTCGCTGCAGCCGGAGCGAGCCCTGGCTCATTCACCAATCATTTCGGATCGAAGGAGGAATTCGCCGAGGAAGTGCTCGATCGCTATTTCGCCTATGTCGGCGGCCTCGTCGATGAAGCCCTGGCCGACCGCTCCCTGCCCGCAGCCGCGCGGTTGCGGCGCTATCTGGACGCGATCACGACCAAGCTCGAAACCGCCGATTGGTCGCGCGGATGCATGATCGGCAATTTCAGCGTCGAGACCTCTCCCAATAGCGAACGGTTGCGGCAGCGACTCTCGGAGATCTTCGTCCTTTGGCGAGAGCCCTTTGCGGCATGCATCGCCGAAGGCCAGGCCACTGGCGAGATCGCGACGGATTTCAGCGCCGACGACCTCGCTGATTTCCTGCTCACCGCCTGGCAKGGCGCGATCCTGCGCATGAAGGTCGATCGCAGCCCGGTTCCGCTCGAACGCTTCAAGGCCATCCTTTTCGCAACGCTGTTTGGAAGAAGGGCATCGCCATGACCCAGTCACCTGGATTCGCATCCGAATGGCTGCGCCGGGAGATTCCCGTCCTCGGCTCGACCATGTCCTATGTCGAGGCCGGCTCTGCGGGGCCGACCGTACTCTTCCTGCACGGCAACCCGACCTCCTCCTATATCTGGCGCCATATCATTCCGCACGTCGCGCCGCTGGCGCACTGCATTGCCCCCGACCTGATCGGCTACGGTCAGTCCGGCAAGCCGGACATCGCCTATCGCTTCACCGACCAGGTCCGCTATCTCGACGCCTTCATCGCTGAACTGGGCCTCGGACGGATGGTCATCGTCGCCCAGGACTGGGGCACGGCACTCGCCTTCCACCATGCCTCCTGTAACCCCAGCGACATGATCGGCCTGGCCTTCATGGAATTCATCCAGCCCTTTGCAAGCTGGGATGCATTCCATCAGCGGCCGCAGGCGCGTGAGCTGTTCAGGGCGTTCCGGACGCCGGGACAGGGCGAGAAGCTGATTCTCGAGGACAATGTCTTTATCGAGAGGGTCCTGCCCGCTGCCGTCCTGCGGGCCTTGAGCGATGAAGAGCTGGATGCCTATCGAGCGCCGTTTCCAACGCCCGAATCGCGCAGGCCGATCCTCCGACTGCCCAACGAGCTCCCCATTGCGGGCGCCCCGGCCGATGTCCATGCCATCAGCGAGCGCGACCACGCAGCATTACGTGCGTCCACCTATCCGAAGCTGTTGTTCTGCGGCGATCCCGGGGCGCTGATCTCTCCGGCCGAGGCGGATAGGTTCGCGGCGGGACTGCATGATTGCCGCCTGATCAATCTCGGCCCCGGCGCGCATTACCTGCAGGAGGATCACCCCGGTGCAATCGGGACGGCGCTCCGTGACTGGCTGGGTGAGATTACTGCAACGACGAAAGCGAGTGAACGCGCTGCGGCTTAGTTCTGCCGCGCGGCCGTGGTGGTGGTCGGATCGACCCTGAAGCTCGAGGCCTCGATGACCGCCGTCCCGATCATGGTCTTCACCGAGATGCGGATCGGCACCATCACATTGGTGCCGTTGACGGGGGCGAGCCAGGTGTTGATCTCGCGATTCTCGGTCATGAACTTGGTGCTCGGCCGCAGGGCGCGATGCCCTGCGATCGGCACATACCGCGCCTGGCAGATCGTGACCGGGCCGCTATAGCCTTCGAGCTTCACCTGCCGCGAACCGGAATAGCTCAGCTTGATGTCATAGCGCGCAGCGCCGTCGAAGATTGGCAGCGTCCGGTTGCAGGCGGCACCATTCCCGCCCTTGCCCTCCACGGGCATCAGGAAGGCGCTGATCGGATCGACCACATTGCGCTTGTGGCTCTCGTTGAGCGGCACGCGATCGGGCTTGTCGTCGATCGGCGGCGCAATATCCACGGCCTGCACCGTGCCGCCGTCGAGCGCCATGCGCACAGTGCGGCTCTCGCTTGAGTTCGCCGACGAAACCGCGAAGGTCGCAGGCGACAGGCGCCCGCCATGAAGATTGCCGGTTGCGGCACCTGAGCCGCGTCCGCCCGTGAAGCTGCCGACCAGGCCCGTCATCTTGGCGACGATATCGAGCTTGTAGCTGCTGCCGTCGATGCCGCCGCTGAGATGGGCGGTGCCGAGCGTCAGGCCGAGCAGGGAGACATCATATTTGGCCTCCAACGAGGTCGCCGCGGCCGACGACGCTCCAAAGCCGGAGGCCAGGGCCAGCGCAGCGAGACCAAGTCCGGCCAGGGACGACGCGATGGCGGGCTTCATCCAACTCCTCCGKACGGCATGCTTCGCACCGGCATGCACTGCGAATCGGTCCGAATCGTGACCCCTTTTACCGAATTTGGCGAGTGGCAATGCCGCCACGCTGCGGCCGCCCCGATCGTGCTATGGAATCAGTCGCGGTCCTTGACGCAGCAGCCGGCCTTGGCTATAGACCCGCGACTTCAATTTGACTTCCGGTGCTCGTGGGCCGGCACGTCGCGTGTCGGCATTTTTGTTTKAGACAACCGGTTCCAAGGGAACGATATCATGGCTCGCCGTTGCGAACTGACCGGGAAAGCCACCCTCACCGGGCACCTCGTCAGCCACTCGAACCGCAAGACGAAGACCGTCTTCCGGCCGAATCTCGTCAATGTTACGCTCCGTTCGGACGCGCTCGGTCGCTCCGTGCGCCTGCGTGTCTCGGCGAACGCCCTGCGTACGGTCGATCACCGTGGCGGACTTGACGCCTTCCTGGTCAAGGAGCCGGCAGGCAACCTCTCGACCGGCGCACTCACGCTGAAGCGTGACATCGAGAAGAAGCTCGCGACCAACTGAGCGCGCGGCTCCTTCACGGAATGAATGAAGCGGCCGCAAGGCCGCTTTTTTCGTTTGCATAGGACGCAGTGGCCAGCCCCGTATCATCCGTTCTCGGTGCTTGATCGCCGGCACATTCAGGACTTGTGCTCGCCGCAAGAGCGAGCTTGAAGTCACGCTCGTCCCCTTATCCCAACTCGAATTCCAGCAGCACGGTGCGCTGCAGGAAAGAGAAGTTGTCGTCCGAGATCAGGGTCAGAATCGTCCTGCCATGATCCTGATGGACGCAAAGCCCTTCCATATTGTCGATCTCCTGGCCGAGATCGGCCTCGATCAGGGAGGGGCCGTCAAGCATCGCACCCGGCCGGAGGCTTGCGCCGGGAACGCGGCGAATCCGCATGCCGACACCACGCAGAGGCTTGTACCAGCGCTCCAGCAGAAGCATGTCTCCGCCGGGCAGGAAGGCCAGATCGGTGATATCGAAGCCGCCATGGCGCCGCACCTGAAACAGGCCGGGCTGCCGCCCCCCGATGATCACGCCGAGCGTCGGTTCGTCTTCCCCGCCCGAGCGCTCGGCAATGGCGACGAGCGCGCCCGCAAGCGGCTGCCCGGCGGGAACGACACCAATCGCCTCCAGCCCGCGATTGCTCGGCAGGCGCTTCACCTCGCGCGGTACCGGGACGATGCGGGCACGCGCTTCGACTCCATACCGCGCCCATTCGAAACGCAGGACGTCATGCGTCCGCTCGACGCCGATATAGGCGACGCCATCGGCGATCGTCAGGCTCTCCGTGTCGAAATAGCGCGAACGATGCAGCGGCCGCCCGGAGGCGCCGAGGATCGGTGCGAGTTCGGCCTGCTCGAAGCGAACGATCCGCCCCTTCTCGGAGACAGTCTTCGCCGTCAACCAGAAGCCGTTATCGGTGATCGCAACCAGATCGACGCCGTTGCGCGAGCGCCAGAGGCCGGAAAACCCGCCGAAGCGCGGATGGTCGCCGCGCAACACCAGCCCGCCCCGGAAGCTGAGCTGGCCGAAGTGTGTCTTGCCGGGATTGCGCGGCTCGAAGGCATCGAAGCCGCGCACGCTGATGGTGAGCTTTATGCGGCCCGGCTCGATGCTCTGAGCCTGAGCGGCAGGCAAGCCCAAGCTGGCGGCGCCCAGCCCCTGGAGGACGCCGCGTCTGGTCAGCCTCATTGCATGCGACGAGAAACCGGAGCCTTGCCGGTGGGGCCATCCTCCTCGAAGAGCTCGGCCAGCTTCTCCGTCATCACCCCGCCGAGTTCCTCCGCATCGACGATGGTGACGGCGCGGCGATAGTAGCGCGTCACGTCATGGCCGATGCCGATGGCGATCAGTTCGACCGGCGAGCGCGTCTCGATCTCGGCGATGATATGGCGCAGATGCCGCTCGAGGTAGTTGCCGGCATTGACCGACAGCGTCGAATCGTCGACCGGCGCGCCATCGGAGATCACCATGAGGATCTTGCGCTGCTCGGGCCGCGCGAGCAGCCGCTTATGGGCCCAGTCGAGCGCCTCGCCGTCAATATTCTCCTTGAGCAGGCCTTCGCGCATCATCAACCCGAGATTCTTGCGAGCCCGGCGCCAAGGAGCGTCCGCCGCCTTGTAGATGATGTGCCTGAGATCGTTCAGCCGGCCCGGATTGGCCGGCTTGCCGGATTGCAGCCAAGCCTCGCGCGACAGCCCGCCCTTCCAGGCACGCGTGGTGAAGCCGAGCAGCTCGACCTTGACGCCGCAGCGCTCCAGCGTCCGCGCCAGGATGTCCGCGCAGGTCGCGGCAACCGTGATCGGCCGGCCGCGCATCGAGCCGGAATTGTCGATCAGCAGCGTCACGACCGTATCGCGGAAATTCGTGTCCGATTCCTGCCGGAAGGAGAGCGGCTGGAACGGGTCGATGATGATCCGCGGCAGGCGCGAAGGGTCGAGCGAACCCTCTTCGAGATCGAACTGCCAGGACCGGTTCTGCTGCGCCATCAGGCGGCGCTGCAACCGGTTGGCAAGCCGTGCCACCACGCCCTGGAGATGGGCGAGCTGCTTGTCGAGATAGGCCCGCAGCCGGGTCAACTCCTCGGCGTCGCAGAGCTCCTCGGCCGTGACCGTCTCGTCGAACTTGACGGTGTAGGGCTTGTAGTCCGTTTGCGGCCGGTCGTTCTGGCGCCCCTCGCGGGGGCGCGGCGCCTCGCCCGCCTCCTCGGATTCAGAGGAATCGTCCTCCTCGTCCCAGTCGCCGGCCGGAGCGTCGGTCGCTTCCGACGCGCCCTCCTGCAACTCGTCGGTCGCATCCTCGCTGACCTCGACCTCCGAGCGCTCGCCGCCGCTTTCCTGCTCGGCCTCGCCATCCTGCTGCTGCTGATCCTCGGAGGACTGGTCCTGGTTGTCCTCGTCCTCTTCCTCGTCCTGGCCCTGCGAACTCTGCTCGGCCATGTCGAGTGAAGCCAGCATATCGCGAACCGTCCGCGAAAAGGCGCGCTGATCCTCGACCGACTGCGACAGCCGGTCGAGATCGGCACCGGCCTTCGCCTCGATCACGTCGCGCCAGAGATCGACGATCTTGGTCGCGGCCTGCGGCGGCTTCAGCCCCGTCAGGCGCTCACGCACCATCAACGCCAGTGCGTCTTCCAGTGGGGCGTCGGCGCGATCGGAGATTTCCTCGTAGCGGCCACCGCGATGATAGCGGTCTTCCAGCATGGCGGTGATGTTGCCGGCCATGCCGCTCATCCGGCGCGAGCCGACGCATTCGACCCGGGCCTGCTCGACGGCGTCGAAGACAGCGCGCGCCGCATCGCCCTCCGGCGCGGCGCGGCGGTGGATCGAGGCGTCATGGCAGGCGAGCCTGAGTGCCATCGAATCCGAGTGGCCGCGCAGGATCGCGACATCCTGGACCGTCAGCTTGCGCGGCGGTTCGGGCAGACGGGCTCGTTCGCCAACGAGCGATGGCTTGTCCGCCGCGAAGACGATTTCCATCTCGGGCTTGCGCGCGATCGCCTTCATCGCACCGGAAATGGCGCGCTTCAGCGGCTCGGCTGGTGCTTCCTTGGGCTGACCCGGCTTACGATTGGAGATGGACAAGGCGGAGCCGTCCTTTGACTTGATGCTAGCGCGAGCGCCCGTCGAACATCGTCGAATCGAGTTCGGCGGGCTCGACACCCTCGAGGCAGCGTACATTCACCGCGACCATCGGCGTGCCGTCCGGCATCGAGCCGCGAGCGAAGGATTCGATGCCGCAGGTTTCGCAGAACAGGTGCTGGATCTTCTGCGTGTGGAAACGGTATTCGGTCAGCGCATCCTCCCCCTTTTCAAGGGTGAAGGCCGTCGCCGGCGAAAAGGTCAGGATCGAGCCGCGACGCTGGCAATAGGAACAGTTGCAGGTGATCGTCCGCTCGAGGCTTGCCTCGACCGTGAACCCGACCCGCCCGCAATGGCAGCTCCCTTGATAGCGCGCGCTCGCCATGACCCGTTTCCCCTCAGCTCAGAACGACGTTGACCGCGCTCTCCGGCAATTCCTTGCCGAAGGAGCGCTGGAAGAACTCCGCCACGAGCGTGCGCTCCATCTCGTCGCACTTGTTCAGGAACGTCACCCGGAAAGCGAAGCCGATATCGCCGAAGATCGCGGCATTCTCGGCCCAGGTGATGACCGTGCGCGGGCTCATGACGGTCGAGAGATCGCCGTTCATGAAGGCGTTGCGTGTCAGGTCGGCGACGCGGACCATCTTGTTGACGATGTCCTTGCCCTCGGGCGAGGCCTGATAATGCTTCGACTTGGCGAGCACGATCGCGACTTCGTTGTCGTGCGGCAGGTAGTTCAGCGTCGTCACGATCGACCAGCGGTCCATCTGGCCCTGGTTGATCTGCTGGGTGCCGTGATAGAGGCCCGACGTGTCGCCGAGGCCGACCGTGTTCGCCGTGGCGAACATGCGGAAGGCAGGGTGAGGACGGATGACGCGCTTCTGATCGAGCAGCGTCAGCTTGCCGGACTGCTCGAGCACGCGCTGGATCACGAACATAACGTCCGGGCGACCGGCGTCGTACTCGTCGAAGACGAGCGCGATGTTGTTCTGCAGCGCCCAGGGCAGGATGCCGTCCTGGAACTCGGTGATCTGCTTGCCTTCCTTCAGCACGATCGCGTCCTTGCCGACGAGATCGAGGCGCGAGACGTGGCTGTCGAGGTTGACGCGCACGCAAGGCCAGTTCAGGCGGGCCGCGACCTGTTCGATATGGGTCGATTTGCCTGTGCCGTGATAGCCCGAGATCATGACGCGTCGATTATGCGCGAAGCCCGCGAGAATCGCGATCGTGGTGTCACGGTCAAATCGGTAGTCGACGTCGAGATCGGGCACATGGGCGTCGGCCTGCGAGTAGGCCGGCACTTCGAGATCGGAGTCKATCCCAAAAGTCTGGCGCACCGACAGCTTCATATCGGGAAGGCCCTGGGCAATCGTCGTCGTCATTGTCTTGTCTCCGGGCGCAGAACAGTGCCGGGCGAACCACCGGTTGTCCCACTGCCGACCGAAAGGGGAGGCGTACGAAACCTAATTAGTGCGAAAGCGTCGGAGCGGCAATTCGCAAACCGCCGCAACGGCAATACGCAGGAGGCATGTCGCAAAAGACATGCCGAGCGTTCAGGCGCGTTCGGCCAGCAGCTTCGCAATGATCGCGACGGAGGTTTCGGCCCCTGCCCTGTCGATCGTGAGCGGTGGGGGCGCATCTGCCCCCAGCATCTCCGTCACCGCTTTCTCCAACCTGTTCGGTGTCAGCGAATCAGGTCCGGTCAGGCGCAGACAACGTGCGAGGCCTGCATTCTCCATCGCCTCGGCGCGGATCGCCTGCTCGGTCTCGTTTCCGGCATCGAAGGGCACCACGATCGCCGGCCGCCCGGCGCGGACCAGGTCTAGCACCGTGTTGTAGCCGGCCTGGCTGATCGAAAGCGCACAGCCTGCAAGCAGCCCGGGGAAATCCGGTCTCGCACGTTCGACGCGGACATGCGCCGGCGCCTTGCCCTCCAGGTCGGCGAATTCCTCTGCGCCGATGCCCTGACCGCCAAGGATACGCCAGCGCCTGCGATTGCCCATCAAGGTCGCGGTCGCGATGGCGAGCTCGAACAGAGGCAAGCCAGCAGCCGAACCGCCTCCGGACACCACGATCTCGCCAGGCTCCAAGGGAGCGGCGCACTCCTCGGGGCCGGTCAGGTAACCGGTATAGCGCAGCTTTCGCGCCAGCTCTGGTGCAACCGGCCAGGACCGCTCCAGCGGCAGGAAGGCTCTGTCGCCATGGACGAGGACCGCGTCGAAATGTGCCGCGATGCGCGCTTCGGCCTCACGGATGCGATCGGCGCGCGGCGTCACCAGGACATCGCGCACCGAGGACAGGACCAGCGCCCGTGGATTGGCCGCCGCCGCCACGCCGATGAGGCCCAGAAACTCATCGCCCAATTGTCGGCGTCCGAACGGAAAATGCTCGGTAATGACGACATCGGGCCGGTGCTGCGCCGTGAGATCGCAGAGCGTCTTCCGGCGCAAGGCGCGATAGTCCTGCGAAACCGGTCTCCCTTCCGGGTCGAGCAGGTTCCGGAAGTCAACACCCTCGACCTTGACCGGCGGCAACTGGGCAAAGGTGAACGAACCGTCCGGGACGGATCGCGGCGCGGCCCCGCCACTGACCAGCACGGTTTCGAATCCGGCGGCCCCAAGGGCACGCGCAAGATGAGCGGCCCTGACAAGATGGCCGCTGCCGAGGAGGTGCGTGACGGCGATCAGGACGCGGGGCGTCATGATCGCCGCCGGTTCGCTGCGTCCAACAGCATCGCCTGGACCCGGTCGAGTCCCGCCGCTGCCGAAAACTCCTGCGCCAATCTCTGGAAGGCGGCCTCCCCAAGGGCGACGCGCCGTGTCGGGGACGACGCGAGATCGGCCAATTGCCGCGCCAGTGCCTCCCGATCGCCCGGCGCCACKAGCACACCTTCGACGCCTTCGCGTACGAATTCGGGAATGCCCGCGAAATCGGTCGCAACGATCGGCAGGGCTTGGCTTGCGGCCTCCATCACGACATTGGGCAGGCCATCGCGATCGCCATCGCCCGCCTGCTTCGAGGGCAATACGAAGAGATCCGCATCGCGCAGGGCCGCAATCACGTCCTGCTGAGCCTTAGGCCCCGACCAGATGACCCGCTCCGCCAGTCCGAGATTCGCGGACAACGCCTTCAGCGCAGCGAGCCTTTCGCCGCCGCCGATATGGGTCAGCCGCCAGTGAAGCTCTGCCGGCAGCGCCGCCAGAGCTGCGAGCAGATCGTCGAAGCCCTTCTTCTCCACCGCCCGACCAATGGTGATGAAACGAACCGGATCGGCAGGGTCGCGACCATCGCGCATGATCCGCGCGACCGGAGGCGCGGGAAACCGCGCCAGGTCGAGCCCATGATAGAGCAGAGCGACCTTGTCGGTGCGATCCGCAAGCCGCGTCAGCTCCGCATGTCCATCACGAGTGCAGGTGACGCCCCAGGCTGCGTCGGCGATCTTTTCGCGCTTCTCCCAGTCCGGTGTCGTCCAGATATCCTTGGCATGGGCCGAAAATGACCAGCTCAAGCCACGCAGCAGCGCCGCGTATCGGATCACCGAGGCCGGCGTATGCAGATAGTGAACGTGCAGATGGTCGATACTCCCCGGGAGTTCCCGCGCCATCACGCAGGCCTGGCCGAAGCGGCGCACCCTGTTACGCGTCGGATCGCGGGCAAGATCGCGCAGGAAAACCGGCAGGAGCCGAAGGAATCCTGGCCGGAACAGAGCCCGCCCGATGCCGCGCAGCACACGCCCCGGCTCCTCGTGCAGATACTCCGGCAGGTATGTCACGGGCGCCGTGATCTGCTTGTGCATGAGGTGGCGTGCGCCATCCGTCGGCTGACGCAGCGACCAGATCGAAAAAGGCAGTGCGCGCTGCTGCAGGCCCAGCAATTCCTGTGCGATGAACGTCTCCGACAGGCGCGGATAGCCCTTCATCGCAATCGCGATCCGCGGCTCCTTCACCTCGCTCATCGCCGGCCGATCAGCATGAAGCGCGTATAGTTCCTGCCCGGCAGCGCGCCGGAAAAATGGATCTCGGACAGTCCGACCTGCTCCTTGAACGCTTCAAGACTGGCGACGCAGCTTTTGTGGTCCGGCTCGCGATAATAATCGTTCGACTGCAACAGCACCGGCAGACCGGGCGGCAGCGATGCGACCCAGCCGGGCACATCGGCCAGATGCTCGCAGCTCGTGTTGATCACCAGGCCGGGCCGCTCGGGCTCCCTCGTGAAATCAAGCTGCATCATATCGGCAGTGACAGCGCCGAAGCGCTCTTCCGCGACATGGCGGCGATTCAGGCGTTCGGCGATCTCCGCACACGCGGGATCGCGGTCGAGGCTGACCACCCTGCCGAGGTCGAGCCGCGGATCATCCAGCAACAAAGCGCCGAGCACGCCATACCACGCCCCGAGCACCCAGACCGGCCCCTCCGGTCGCGGCAAAGTCTCGGCCAGCGCATCGACCAGCCAGCGCTTGGACGCGATCTGCTTGTGGTTGAAGGCGATCCAGAGTTCCGGCGGCATCCCCTGGCCGATCAGCCGCGCGAGATCGGCCACGACCCTGTTTCCGGTCAGGGCTGCGACACCGCGCAGAATGTCGTAGAAGGCGTCCGAAGGCGTGTCCGTGGTCATGCCATATCGCGAAGGGATGGGATGAATTCGGCCGGACCATATGCAAGCCCGGATATAAAGGCCAGTCACGAGAATGACGGCGCAATGGCCCCTTCGGGAACCTTGTTGCCCCATCTCGCCGGCCCCGGCGCCTGCTTAAGACAGGTGCTCGCCGCGCACGCGGTGCGGCACTGCCCGCATATCGTGGAGATCGGGGGCGCCGGGCTGCCGATCACCGGCTTTCTCACCCATTCCCCGCAATCGGTGACGGTGATCGACCCGAAAATACCGGCTTTCAAAGCAGATATACTGAACGGAAAGCCCTGCACGGTCCTGCATCGGGCCGCCAAGCTTCAGGCCATCGCGCTTGCCCCGCCGAAGCCCTATGCATTGGTGCTGCTCGGCCTGTCGCTCAAGCCCTTCGGGGGAACCGCGGCGACCCCGCCCGAACTGCTCGCCCTTGCGGAAGCAGCCGAGACCCTTGTGATCGACTACGCGCTCGATCTGGAACGCGCCTGCGGCCAGATCGGCGCGATCACGGCGACGCGGCCGGCTCCGCCGCTTATCGATCTCGCCATGACGATCGACGATCCGGCATTGCGCAGCGCCGGATACGACCGCCGCCGCTTCCTGGTCTATGGCCCGCCCTGAGCCTCAGACGTCCTGATTTTCGGGCTTCTGGTCAGCCTGCGTCTTGGGGCGCCGCCCAGCCGGATTCGCGGGGGTGGGCGTCTCGGTGGGAGCCCGCTGCTCCCCATTGCCAGCATCCTGCGTCGCGCCTTGCGTCGCCACTGCGCTGGCGTCCACCGCGTCAGCCTCATCCGCAGCGTCGATGCGTGGCGTCCTGGCGAAGCCATAGGCCGCCATCGGCGCATCCCGGCCCTTGATCATCACCTTCAGCGGAACGGCTTCGGCAAAGCTCCGGCCGGTCACTGCAACAGTCGTCTCCGAAACCACGATATCGGCGAGAACACGCCGTGTCGCGGCCTCGAACTGGCTCGCGATCGCCACCGTCTCGCCGACCGTGATCTCATGCCGGCCGAGGCTGTCATTCTCGACCGCGCCGACGACAGCCTGGCCGGTATGGATGCCGATGCCGATCCGCAGCGGCAGCGGCAGGGCCGCGCTGAACTCACGATTCAGGGCGTCGACCGCCCGCACGATGTCGCCAGCAGCCGCGATCGAAGCCAGTGCCGCCTTGGCCGGGCTGGCTTCCAGGCCGAACACCGCCATGAAGCCATCGCCATAGAGAGCATCGATGCGCCCGCCATGAGCGATGATCGCCTGCGCCATCTCGTCGAAGAAGCGATTGAGCAATCCGATCAGCTCATGCGGCAGTTGACGCTCCGACAGCGCCGAGAAAGCGCGCAGATCGGCCACCATCACGGTCAGGCCGCGCCGGGCAATGGAACTATCCAGTTCGACGGCTCGTATGGCCGATCCGAGTTTGGATGCGAGCAACAACTGCACCTGCAGGTCGTCGCGCGGTCGGATCTGGCAGGCGAGGCGGACACGCGGCGGCGCCGAAATCCGACGCAGCAGCTTCGCCTCGTTCGGCCCTGGCGCCGGAAGCCCATCCGCACCATCGAGGACCAGCACGCGGCAGGTGGCACAGCGCGCCCGCCCACCGCAAAGCGCCGCATGCGGAATATTGAAGCGCCGGAACAGCTCAAGCACGGTCGGGCCGGGCACGACCTTGCGCACGCCATGGCCGACGAAGCGCACCGTGATCGCACGGGTCGTCCGCACCCGGAACTCGCGAAACGCAACGAAGATCGCGAAGGAGCCTACGAGCCCGAAGAAGCCACTCTTCACCCACATCTCATGCCAGTTGGACATCGCCGACCGGGCGTCGTTGCGTGCCTCCGGCGGCAGGGCCATTTGCACGGCCTCGCGCGCGGCGACGGAGAAGCCGATCAGGGCAAGAACCGGAATGAGGATCGCGACCAGAAGAAAGGGATCGCGCCACCGCGCATAGCTATCCCGGCTGCGCAGGATGAAGTGCAGGCCGATCATGCCATGCGTCCAGACCAGGAGCAGGAGCAGCGACTGCGCCAAGGCGTGCCCGGGCCAGAGCCGTCGCAGCACCGCGTGGTAGCTCTCGTCGATATGGAAATAATGCCCGATGATCCGGGTGCTGACGATATGGTCGACGAGCAGCAGGGGGATGGCGAGGCCCAGCGCGATCTGCAGGATTTCGCGCACCGGCATGCGGAAGGTCCGGCGCTGCGCGACTCGCACCAGAGCAAAGAGCGGGTGAACGATCAGAGCGCCATAGAGCGCGACGGTTCCCGGCCAGGAATGCCAGACAGCGTAGCGCCATTCCTGCACCTGCTCCATCGCCGCAACACCGGCGATCCCAACGGCATGGTTGAGGAAATGGGTCGTCGCGAAGACGAGCAGGACGAACCCTGACACCAGGCGGATATCCCGGCTCCAGGACGAAACCTGGCTCATGCCGGCATCGAATCCAGGCGAACGCTTCGTGCCGGTCTGCGGCAGACTCATKAGTTTTCCCGTGTCCTCAATGGACCTTCTCGCTATGCAGGACGTAATTGGCCAGTCGGTACAGGCGCGAGGCCAGATCACGTGACAGCGCAACGCTGAAATCGGGAACGGTGCCGAGCAGTTCGAAGAACAGATCCTTCGGCAGGCGGAGCGCGCAGACCTCGGTCTTGGCGACAGCTTCGCCGAGATAGGCCTGGTCGCTCAGCATCGGCACGTCGCCGAAGATGCTTCCCGTCTCGAACTGGAAGCGCTTGGCGGGGCGTTCACCCTCCATGTGGAGGAGCTCCACCTCTCCCTCCAGGATGAAGTAGACGCCTTGCGGCCTCTCTCCTTCCCGGATGATGACGGTCCCCGGCTCGAAATGCAGGCGTTCACCCATCAAGGCCACAAGCTTGAGCCGTGGCGCCGGCAGGCTGCGAAAGAGCGGTATGCTCCGCAGGCAGGCGATATCGCTTTCGAGCGTCATTGTCGCACCTCTACCCCCTCGGCGACCCGCAACGGAGATGAAACGGCCCGATGTTCCGTTTCGTCCTCGCCATCGCTGTCGCCGTCTTCAATCACGCCGAAGGATCCGTTGAACACGAGCCTCGGCGAAATGTCCCTGGCGAGACTACCATCACCAAGAAGTAGAAACAGTGTCATGCCGGCACAATGCTTGCGCAAGCGGCTGATGATTTCACCACCCTTGTTTGTCGTGGCAAGCAGCGCACTCGGATCGAGAATCGCGATCTGCGGCGTCTTGATCAAGGCTTGGGCGAGTGGGATCGCGAGCCGGATCCGGGCCGGCAGATAGCGGCCACGCAGCCCGCAATCGGTGTTGAGTCCGACGCGATAGAGCGAGCCGTCCAGACCTGCGCGAGACAGCGCCGTTCGCATGATGTCGGCAACCTTGCGGCCGGCATCGCTGATGCCGAAGCCGATGCGCCCGAACAGAAGATTGTCGCGGATGCTGGCCCCATCCATGACGCGGTCCGGGTCATAGAAATCGACCGAACTGGCAGCATCCGCCGGCAAATGGGCCTTGAAACTTGCCCGCGCACGCAAAATCCGCCGCCGCAGGGCATCGTCCAGCAAGTTGAGGCGGTGCTTCGGTTCGATATAGCCGAGCGCGAGCGCCATCAGGTTTCGCTCCGTTTCCGGATCGAGCGGGCTGCGCATATCGTGCTTGGCAAGAACCGAGGCCAGGCTCTTCAGTATCTCGAGGTCGAAGTTCGTGCCAAAGGAATACCTTTCGAACAAGGCATGGCCGGCCGGCAGTCCCTCGAAGATCTCGACCACCGTCGAGACGATGCGCGCACCCACTTCGACGAGCGGCTCGATCAGCGCTTCGGCCTGCATCAGGGCGCGCGCATAGGGCTCCGCCAGCAGGGTATCATTGGCGAAACGCGCCCCCTTGCGCGCCCCGAAGATCAGGTTCTCCGCAATGGTCGCGTTGGCATTGTAGCGTTTGGGATCGAATGTCTCGACCAGTCCGGCAAGCTTGCTCTTGGACAGTTCCGCCGCCACGACCTTGCGGGCTTCGGTGATCCTGTCGATGATCGACTGGTCGAGCGGCAGGACGACCTTGCCGTCCAGTCCGAGCTCGTAGACGTCCTCGTCGCAGCCAAGGACCTCCAGAATCCGCTGGACATGCGCTTCAAGCTCGGCGGCGTCGGCGAGCCCCACCCCTTCATAGTCGGTCCAGTCGGCCGCAAACGAGAAGGGCGTATTGCCGGAGCGGACCGCTTCGATCAGCCGCCTGTGCTCTTGCGGCGTGATCGGTTCCTTTGGCTTCAGGCTCGGCCGCCGGCGCCTGAGGGGCAGCAGGATGTTGTCGCGCAGCGTGCCGTTGATGATCTCGACCTCCTGGCCGGCATAACCGATCAGATGGCTTGCCTTCTCGACCGAAAATCGCGCGAGGCTGGCCCTGTCGATCAGGACCCGTCCCGAATAGGACATGATCTGGCGGCCTAGGATGCGGCCGAAGACGTCGCGCGCTCCCCCCGGCGGCCCGATGACGGCAACGACACTGGGACGAGGCACCTGAAACGACAAGGGC
This sequence comes from Allobosea sp. 05T439, assembly GCF_056396005.1. NCBI lineage: Bacteria > Pseudomonadati > Pseudomonadota > Alphaproteobacteria > Hyphomicrobiales > Alloboseaceae > Allobosea > Allobosea sp. 05T439. Next base: position 92,593 of record NZ_JBFTKP010000007.1, read on the forward strand.
GACAGCAGCGGCTGGCCGCGGTTATCGAGCATCTGGACGCTGTCGAGCCTGATCTCGCCCTTGTCGGGCAGGTTCKAACAATCCTCCTCCTCGTCGAGCACCATTGTCTCGTCAGGGTTGAACTGGCCGACGACCTGTTCGTACTTGATGGTGACGTCGTTGCGCTGCTGATCCCAGTCGATCAGTTCCTTGATCGGMGGCGGCAGATCGCGATAGGCCGCGATCACGGCAACGAGCTGGCCGATATCGAGCCGGCCCTGCAGGGCAAAATAGCCCCCGACTGCGTAGAAGAAGAATGGCGTGATCTGGGCCAGCAGGTTGTTGAGGAACTTGACCGCGAATTTGCGCTTGTAGAGCGCGTAGCGGATGTCGAAAAGGTTGCCGAGACGCCCGGCAATATCCGACTGCATATAGTTGGTGACGCCATGCCCCTGAATGGTCGGACCGGCATCCACGATCTCGCCGATCCTCCCCGCGAGCAGGCGCGATGCGATCTGCCTTTCGCGGCCAAGCCGTAACTGCTCCCGCCGCAGGATCGGGATGATGATCGCCTGGGCGATCACGATGAACAGTGCGATCGAGCCCAGCCAGACGCTTTGCACCATGATGAAAACCAGCGCCGTCAACGCCTGGCTAAGCAGGAAGACCGGCTGGATGAAGGCATCACCGACGAAACCGCCGATCGGCTCGACCTCGTCCTTGATCATGCTTGCCACTTCGGCCGGCTTGACCGCCCTGATATCCTCCGGCTGGAAGCGCATGAGCTGGCTGAACAGGTCGTAGCGCATGCGCCTCAGCATCCGCTCGCCGAGGATGCCCTTGCGCACGTTGATCACGTATTTGAAGACGCCGTTGATCAGCACCAGCACAAGGAAATAGAAGCTCAGCCCGAAGAGCAGCCCGAGCTGGCCGACCTGGAAGCCGTCGAACAGGTGGACGCTGCCGCCGCCGAAGATGTCCGGCCAATGCAGCGTGATGTCCATCAGCGTCGCGCTGGTCTGGCCGTCCTTGAAGGCTCCGCCCTGGATCGCATCGTTGACGATGCGCTTCGGCACGACGAACGAGGCCCAGTTGAATGGAATTGAGGCAAGGATKATCAGCAGGACGACGATCTGTTCGCCACGGCTCTTCTGCCAGATGTAACGAAAGAGGTTCGTCTCCAAGGGACGTCCTGTCTGGCGAACCGGATGGTGCACCGCTTATTGAGTTTCGCGTCATATGTGTGTCAGTCACGGCCCTTGCGCAATGTCGCAATGCGGCATGCCCACGGCTTGCTTGGCGCCCGGCCGCATGTTTCGATCACAATGCGCGGAGGAACGACGATGCGGCTGAGAGGTGTCGGACGGCGGTTGGCAGGGATGTCAGGGATTGCCCTGCTCGCGCTGACACCGCCGTCATTGGCTGCGGCACAGGACGGATCTTCGCTGTTCCTGAGGGATGCTTTCGATGCCGGGCGCTTCGCCCTCGAAGGCGGGCTCTATTATAAGGACAATGCCGAACAGCGCGCCGGACAGGTGACATTTCAGGAGAAAGGCGCCCTGGATGGCAGGGGCGCGCTCACCCTGTCGGTCAAGCCGCTCTGCGCGAAGGGCGCGCGCAATTGCAGCGAAAGGGCCGAGGTCTGGGAGAAGCCCGAGGTCCTGGCAAGCTACGATCAGACGGTCTGGCACGGCTTCGCCATGCGCCTCGACGATCCCGTGCCGCAGGACGATGCCCGCTATGTCATGGCGCAGTGGAAGCGCCAGATCACGCCCGGAGCAGAGGGAGATTATTCGCCCTTTCTGGCGCTCAGGCTGTTTCAGGGGCGGCTTGGTGTCACCGTAGAGACCGACATGATCGAGGTCTTTCCGATCGGCGGCGCAGAACGCCCAGACGGCTGCCTCCCCGGAGAGGCCCTGGCCGTGAACCGTCGTGTCGCGCGGCAGACCCGCGCTCTGGTGGCGCTTGAGACCGGCAGCACGCGGGCCGACTACCCCGCCTATTTCAATGCCTGCGCGCCAGGAATCCAGGTGACCCATCACGCCGGGCTGCCGCCTGCTCGCGCGGGCTGGATCGACTTCGTTTTTCGCTCGAGCCCCGGCCCGCAGGGCAACGGCCATGTCGAGATCGTGGCGAACGGCCGACACGTCGCCACGATCAAGGGCCCGATCGGCCATCGCGGCCCAGGCCTCGGAAAGAAGCAGTATTTCAAGTTCGGACCTTACCGCGCCGCCAACACAGGCCCGTGGAGCGTAAGTTACGACGATTTCCGGCGCGGGCCGCGTTGCGCGGATGTCATCCGGAACGGGCAATGTCCGCCGGAATGAGCGCGCGCAAGACAGAGATTGGCAAGACGCAACTTTCCACGTCTAGTGCCAGGGGACCCGGTGACCCGGGAGTGAATACGGGGTTCAGGCGTTAGCAGCTCATGGATATCTTGCGGATCAGCGATTTGCGGATCGGCTTCACGGTGCACGGGTTCGCCCGGGATGTCGTGAAGGGGGTCAGTCTGCGTGTCCCCGCGGGGAAGACAGTTGCCCTTGTCGGCGAGTCCGGATCCGGCAAATCGGTGATCTCGCAGGCGATCATGGGGCTCCTGCCCCGCGCGGGCGCCGTCACCGGCGGAGAGATCCTATTTCGCGATCCGCTCGACCGGAACACCGTGATCGACATTGCGGGCCTGACCGCCGAAGGCGAAGCGATACGCGCGCTGCGCGGCGGCCGTATCGGCATGATCTTCCAGGAGCCGATGTCCTCGCTCTCACCGGTGCACACCATCGGCAACCAGATCGAGGAAGCCCTGCAACTGCATCGCCCGACCGATGATGCTTCGGCACGCCGGCAGATCGAGACGATGCTTCGGCGCGTCGGCTTCAAGGACCCGGTGCGCGCCTACGGCTATTACCCGTTCGAGCTTTCCGGCGGTCTGCGTCAGCGCGCCATGCTCGCCATGGCCCTGATCTGCCAGCCCGCCCTGCTGATCGCGGACGAGCCGACCACTGCTCTTGACGTCACCATCCAGGCCCAGGTGCTCGACCTGATGCGAGATCTCCAGGCCGAGATGGGCATGGCGATCCTGCTCATCACCCATGATCTCGGCGTCGTTGCCAACATGGCCGACGAGGTTGTGGTGATCTATCACGGCGAGATCATGGAAAGCGGTCCTGTCGAGGATATCTTCCGACGTCCGCGACACCCGTATCTCAAAGCGCTGCTGAAAGCCTCGCCGCATTTCGACATGCAGGAGGGCGAGCGGCTGGTCGCATTGCGCGAGGCACGTGCCCAGCCTGTGGCAACGCCGCGTGCCGCCCCGCTCATCTCCCGGCCTGCCAATGCGCCGCCATTGCTGAGCGTGCGCCACCTGCGCAAGACCTACACCACTGGCTCGCGCGGGTTCTTCGGCAAGGGCACCCAGGCTACGGTGCTTGCGGTCGACGATGTCGGGTTCGACATCGCGCGGGGCGAATGCCTCGGCCTTGTCGGCGAGAGCGGCTGCGGCAAGACCACCGTCAGCAAGATCATCATGCGCGCGATCACGCCCGATGCCGGGGCGGTGACCTTCAATGACGGCTTCGGCCCGACAGACGTCCTCTCCCTGCAGGGCGAGGAGCTGCGGCGCTTCCGTCAGCGAGTCCAGATGATCTTCCAGGACCCGGTCTCGTCTCTGTCGCCGCGCATGACCGTCATGAACATCCTGCGCGAGCCGCTGGTGATTCACGAGCGCGGTGACGGCGCCGAGCAGACGGCCCGCGTGCGCAGCCTGATGGAGAGCGTTGGGCTCGATCCGCGCTTCCTCAGCCGTTACCCGCATTCCTTCTCCGGTGGCCAACGTCAGCGCATCGGCATTGCGCGCGCGCTCGCGCTCGACCCGGACCTGATCGTTTGCGACGAACCGGTATCGGCGCTCGATGTCTCGGTGCAGGCGCAGATCCTCAACCTGCTCAAGGACCTACAGGCCGAGCGCGGCCTCACCTTCCTGTTCATCTCGCACAATCTCGCCGTCGTGAACTACATGGCGGACCGGATCGCGGTCATGGCCAATGGCCACATCGTCGAACTCGCGCCGCGCCACGCCCTCTTTGCCTCGCCAGCTCACCCCTATACGAAAGCCCTGCTGCGCTCGGTGCCCTTCGCCGATCTCGACCGCAAGCTCGATTTCAAGCTCGTCGCACCCGGCGGCGCCTCCGATTACAGCCATTGGGCGCCGGCCTTCAGACCGGAACCCGGCGTCAGCCTCGAGCCGCTATCCCTGGGCGAAGGCCACTACGTCCTGGCCCGTCCGGAAGCAAACCACAGGGAGTTGGTCTGATGACATCCCGCCGGCAGCATCCCACACGCCGTGCCGCTCTCTTGCTCGGAGCCGGCGCTCTCGCCGTTCAGGGCCTGCCGCGCGGCGTGCTCGCACGCGAACCCAACCCGATGGATTTCATCGACAGCCCATTCTGGGCCGAGAAGGTGGCGGCAGGCACCATGCCGGTGATCGCGCTTCGCCTGCCGGAAGAGCCCCGCGTGATCGAAGTGTCCGGCCCCGACCGTGTTCCCGGGCGGCATGGTGGCACGATGCGCATGCTGATGGGCGACCAGCGCGACATCAGGATGATGACGCTCTACAGCTATACCCGGCTTCTCGTCTATGACGACAACCTCGAACTCGCGCCGGACATCCTGGAGGCGGTCGACGTCAAGGACGGCCGTGTCTTCACGCTGAAGCTGCGCAAGGGGCATCGCTGGTCGGACGGCAGCCCCTTCACCACGGAGGATTTCCGCTACTGGTGGGAGGATTTCGCCAATAACCGGCGCCTCTCACCTGGCGGGCCGCCCCAGGCGATGCTCGCGGGCGGCGAGAAGCCGGTCTTCGAAGTGCTGAGCGAGACCGAGGTCCGCTACAGCTGGAGCAAGCCGAACCCGGTCTTCCTGCCCTCGCTCGCCGACGCCCAACCGACCTATATCTACATGCCTTCGGGCTACCTGAAGCAGTTCCACGAGCGCTACGCCGACAAGGTCACGCTCTATGCCCGCGTCAAGACGGCGCGCGTCAAGGACTGGGGCTCGCTGCACGAGCGGTTCTCGCGCATGTACAGGCCCGAGAACCCCGATCTGCCGACGCTCGACCCCTGGCGCAATCTGACATCGCTCCCCGCCGAGCAGTTCGCTTTCCAGCGCAACCCCTATTTCCACCGCGTCGACCAGGCCGGGCGGCAGTTGCCCTATGCCGACGAAGTGACAATCACGATTGGCACGAATTCGCTGATCCCCGCGAAGACCGCAGCCGGCGAGAGCGACCTCCAGGCGCGCTATCTCCGTTTCGACAATTACACCTTCCTGAAGGACGCCTCGAAGCGGATGAATTTCGACGTCAGGCTCTGGAAGCGGGCCGAAGGCTCCTGGTTTGCGCTGATGCCGAACCTGAATGCCATCGATCCGATCTGGCGCGATCTCAATCGCGATGTCCGTTACCGCCGCGCCCTCTCCGTCGCGATCAATCGCAAGGACATCAACCAGGTGATCTTCTTTGGCCTTGCCAAGGAAAGCGGCAATACGGCGCTGCCCGAGAGCCCACTTTATGACGCCGCCAACGCCAATATGTGGATGCAGGCTGACCGGGCGCTGGCCAACCGCCTGCTCGACGAGATCGGGCTGACCAAACGTGCCCCGGACGGCATACGGCTCCTTCCCAATGGCCAGCGCCTCGAATTTACCGTGGAAACCGCCGGCGAGAGCACCGAAGAGACGGACATCCTCGACCTGATCAAACAGGATCTGCAGGAGGTCGGGATCAAGATCTATCCCCGCTCGACCCAGCGCGACGTCTTTCGCCGCCGCATCCTGGCCGGCCAGACCGTGATGTCGGCCTGGGCGGGCATGGATAACGCGCTGGTCGCGGCCGAGATGGAACCCGATGCGCTCGCCCCAACGTCGTCGATGCAGTTCAACTGGCCGCGTTGGGGCCAGTTCCTGGAAAGCGGCGGCCGCGAAGGCGAAGAGCCTGACCTGGCCGAAGCGCAGGAACTGGTCAGGCTCTACCAGGCCTGGCGCGTAAGCGTGACCCATGACGAGCGCAGAACGATCTGGCGCGCGATGCTGAGGATCAATGCCGAGCAGCTCTTCACCATCGGCGTGGTCAATGGCACGCTCCAGCCGGTCGTGGTCTCGCGCAATCTGCGCAATGTTCCCGAAAAGGGCCTTTACAGCTTCGAGCCGGGTGCCTTTTTCGGCCGCTACCTGCCCGATACCTTCTGGTTCGACGATGCTCAGGTGAAGAGCTGACCGATGCTGCTGAAATACATCCTCAAGCGCATCCTGCTGATGATACCGACGCTGCTGGTAACCAGCGCGTTGATCTTCACCGTCATCAACCTGCCCGAGGGCGACTATTTCGAGACGCTTGCCGCCGAGATGCAGGCCCAGGGCGAAAAGGCCGACCTCAGCCGCATCGAGTTCCTGAAKACGGAGTATGGCTTCGACAAGCCGCCGATCGAGCGCTATTTCCACTGGGTCACCGGGCTCATGCGCGGCGACATGGGCTATTCCTTCGAATATCAGCGCCCGGTAAGCGAGATCGTCGGGGATCGATTGCTGCTGACGATGATCGTCTCCTTCGTCACCATCATCTTCACCTGGGTCGTCGCCTTCCCGATCGGCATCTATTCCGCCACCCATCAATACAGCTGGGGTGACTACGGCCTCACATTCCTCGGGCTGATCGGGCTTGCCGTGCCGCATTTCCTGCTGGCGCTGGTCTTCATGTATTTCGCCAATGTCTGGTTCGGCACCTCGATCGGGGGGCTCGTCGATCCACAATATCTCAACCAGCCGATGAGCTGGGCAAAGCTCCGCTCGGTGCTGGAGCATCTCTGGATTCCCGTCATCATCATCGGCGCCGGCGGCACCGCCGGCATGATCCGCGCCGTGCGCGCCAACCTGCTCGACGAACTCCAGAAGCAGTACTACGTCACCGCCCGCGCGAAGGGGCTGCCGCCCGGCAAGGCGTTGCGCAAATATCCGCTGCGCATGTCGCTGAATTTCTTCATTTCCGATATCGGCGACATTCTGCCCTCGATCGTCTCCGGCGCGGAGATCGTCGCGATCGTGCTCTCGCTTCAGACGACCGGTCCGCTGCTGATCCGCGCCCTGCAGGCGCAGGACATGTACCTCGCTGGTTCCTTCCTGATGTTCCTCTCGTTCCTCACCGTGATCGGGGTGCTGATCTCGGACATCGCGCTGGCGATCCTCGATCCGCGCATCCGCCTCCAGGGAGCGGCCACCAAGTGAAGCCCGCTCTCCCGCCAGACGGCGCGCCGCTGCTGCATACGGCCTCGACCGCGCCGTTCGAACCCTACGCCGTCGAACGCATGACGCCTGAGCAGGAGCGCGTCTATCTCGCGTCACAATGGCAGTTGATGTGGTGGAAATTCCGCAAGCATCGGCTCGCGGTGATCTCCGGCGTCTTCATCATCCTCATGTATCTGACGGTGATATTCGCCGAGTTCCTGGCGCCCTACCATTACACCACCCGCAATACCGAATTCATCCGCGCCCCGCGGCAGGAGGTGCATCTCTTCCACGAAGGTCGCTTCCTCGGCCCCTTCGTCTATCCCTATACGCAGCGCCTCAACATGGAGAACCTGAAGCGCGAATACGATGTCGACCGCAGCCGGCCGCAGCTGATCCGCTTCTTCTGCCGGGGCGACGACTACGATTTCTGGCGCCTGGTACCGGGCAACCTTCACCTCGTCTGCCCTCCCAAGGACGGCACGCTGTTTCTCCTCGGCACCGATCGGCTCGGGCGCGACATGCTCTCGCGCATCATCTATGGCGGCCGCATCTCGCTCAGCATCGGCCTGCTCGGGGTCGGTGTCAGCTTCATCCTCGGCGTCATCATCGGCGGTATCGCCGGCTATTACGGCGGCAAGATCGATCTCTTCATCCAGCGCGTGATCGAAATCGTGCAGTCCCTGCCGCATATCCCGCTCTGGCTCGCGCTGGCCTCGATCATGCCGCCATCCTGGAGCCCGCTGCTCGTCTATTTCGGCATCACGATGATTCTCGGCCTGATGGACTGGACCGGTCTTGCCCGCGCGGTCCGCTCGAAACTGCTCTCGCTGCGCGAGGAAGACTATGTCGTCGCCGCCCAGCTGATGGGCGCCAAGCCTGCGCGGATCATCGGCCTGCACCTCGTGCCGGGCTTCATGAGCCATCTCATCGCCTCGGCCACCATCACCGTGCCGAAAACGATCCTGGGCGAGACGGCGCTCAGCTTCCTCGGACTTGGACTCAGGCCACCGATCACCAGCTGGGGCGTGATGCTGAACGAGGCGCAGAACGTCAATGTTGTGGCGCTCTATCCCTGGTTGCTCTATCCGGTCGTTCCGGTGATCCTGATCATCCTGGCCTTCAACTTCCTTGGCGACGGCTTGCGCGATGCGGCCGATCCCTACCGCTGAGCGCGCCGCCACCTCCTGCTCGCGGACCTGACATCCTGTGCGGATCGCATTTCACACGCCGCTCAATGCGTATGAGGACGGCAGGATTTCCGGTGACCGGCGCATGGCGCACCAGCTCGTCGAGGCGATGACACGGCTCGGCCATGCCGTCGCCCCGATCGCGGATGCGCGCTCCTATATGCGCAGCGCGGAGCCCGCGCTCCTGGATCAGCGCCTCGCCGAGGCGGCCGGCCGGCGCGATGCCTTGCTGGCCGCCTGGGAGACCAATGGCAACCGGCCGGGGCTCTGGTTCACCTATCACAGCTATTACAAGGCCCCCGACCTCCTGGGGCCCGAGATCACGAAGCGGCTCGACATTCCCTATGTCGTCGCCGAGGCAAGCGATTCCGGCCGGCGCTCCGAAGGGGAATGGGCCCGGCATGTCGCACTCGCAAGGCGCGGCTTCCGCGCTGCCGATCTGCATTTTTGCTTCACCGAGCGTGATCGTGGTGGCGTCGAGGCCCGCTCCTCGGACCGCACGCAATTCCTCGAGCTGCCCCCCTTCATCGCGTTGGAGCCCTCCACTCCCCACCGCCGATCCGGTGCCGCAGCCACGCGCCTGATCACCGTCGCGATGATGCGTCCAGGCGTTAAGCTCGAAAGCTATCAAGCGCTTGCCGCCAGCCTCGCCCGCCTGATCGATCGTCCCTGGACGCTCACCATCATTGGCGATGGACCCGTGCGCGATCAGGTCGAAGTGGCCTTCGCGCCCCTCCCGCGCGAGCGCATCGAATGGCGCGGTGCGCTGGATCGCCCTGCCGTCGGCGCGGCGCTGGCGGAGCATGACATATTTGTGTGGCCCGGCATCGGCGAAGCCTATGGCCTGGTCTATCTCGAAGCCCAGGCTGCGGGTCTCCCGGTCGTCGCCTTCGACAGTGGCGGCGTCGCAGCCACCGTCCGAAATGGAGAGACCGCGATCCTGGTGCAGGATGGCGACCTCGCGGCTTTGGCAACAGCGTTGGCGGAGCTCATCGAGAACACGAACCGGCGCGAAGATATGGGTCGCGCCGCGCGAAACTTCGTCTTGCGGGAACGGACGCTCGACCGGACGAGCGAGATCATCTCGCACGGCCTCGCATTGGCGCAGGCGGCTCGCGCCGCATATCGGGTCGCGCGCGCGGAATCGACCGGGCCATGAGCACCCCGCTCTGGGCTCCGCTTCTCGCCGAACTCGACCGCTGGAGCACGCAGGGCCGGCGCCTTCAGCTCTGGCTTCGCGATGACGACGCGATCGCGCCAAGCCCGCAGCTCGACAGGCTGGCAGCCCTGGCCGAACATTTCGATGCGCCCGTGCTACTCGCGGTCATCCCCTTCCTGGCGCAACCCGCTCTCTGCGAGCGCTTGCGGAGCGCCCCGCTCCTAATGCCCTGCCAGCATGGCACCTGGCACCGCAATCACGCCCCCCAGGGCGAGAAGAAGTCGGAGTTCGGAAGCCACCGGTCTCGGGACATCATTGGCGCAGAGATCGCGGCTGGGCGACGCCGGCTTATGGATCTGTTTGGCCCGACCCTGCTGCCGGTCTTCGTCCCCCCGTGGAACCGGATCGACAGGGATATCGCGGCAGGCTTGCCGGAGCTCGGCTTCAGCGGGCTCTCCTGCTTCCGCCATTTCGGCTTCGCGGCTCCCCGCGGGTTTTCCGTCGTCAACACCCAGATCGACATCATCGACTGGCATGGCGGGCGCATTGGTCGCCCGGCCCCCGCCATTGCCGAGGAGATCGTCACGGAACTCACACGAAGACGTGAGGCTGGAATAGGCAACAGCCCACTTGGCCTGTTGCTGCATCACCGCGACCATGATGACGGGGCCTGGGCCGTTCTCGATGCCTTGCTCGGCTCAATGGTCCATCACCCCGCCGTGGAGTTGGTCGGCCTTCGACAGTTGTTTTCAGGCTCGAACACTGCCTAGAGTGAAGCTGCGACGCTGGGTGAGCGTCCGCCACCTGGCCAAGCCGGACTTGGATGGACGCGCGTGTGGCGCTATATCCGAATCCGAACAATTCTAGGTGCGTTCGCCCTCGCTCGAGGTCGTTTGGCCGTTTCGCGGAGGGCGAGCCGTCTATGCCGTATAACGTCATCGACATCGGCGGTGCCGACCGCGCGCCGCGCAGCCCTCAGGCCCCGAGGGTGCTGATCTACAGCCACGACACCTTCGGGCTCGGCCATATCCGCCGCTGCCGCGCGATCGCCAATTCCCTGGTCGCCAGCTATTCTCATATATCAGTGATCATCGTCTCGGGCTCGTCGATGATCTCGAGCTTCCAGTTCGGCGACGGCGTCGACTATGTCCGCGTTCCCGGCGTCGAGAAACAGGATGACGGGGGCTACGCCCCGCATCATCTCAATCTCGATCTCGGCGACACGCTGCGCCTGCGCGCCGACCTGATCAGACAGACCGTGCTGTCCTTCGATCCGGACGTCGTGATCGTCGACAAGGAGCCCGTGGGCTTGCGCGGCGAACTCTTGTCTTCACTCGAGATCCTGCGCCGGCGCGGTGCCCGCATCGTGCTCGGTCTGCGCGACGTGCTCGACGAGCCGAGCAAGGTCCTCGAGGAGTGGCGACATAGCGGCGCGCTCGAGGCACTGGGTTCGGTCTATGACGATATCTTCGTCTATGGGCTGGAAAGCGTCTATCAGCCGCTTCAGGGCCTGCCCGACCAGCATCTCTTCGCCGACAAGATCCGCTATACCGGCTATCTCAAGCGCGCCGTGCCAAGCCCGATGCCGCCGACCCGTCACCCGAAGATCACCAAGGGCCCTTTCATCCTGGTCACCCCCGGCGGCGGCGGGGACGGCATGGGCCTGACCGACTGGGTGATTTCGGCCTACGAATCCGACCCGACGATCGAGCTGCCGGCGCTGATCGTGTTCGGCCCGTTCATGTCGCGCGAGAAGCGCAAGGATTTCGCCGAGCGGATCGCTCGCATCCCGAAGCTCGAAGGCCTCGGTTTCGAGCCGCGCCTCGAACTCCTGATGAATCGCGCTCACTGCGTGGTCGCCATGGGCGGCTACAACACCTTTTGCGAGATCCTCTCCTTCGACAAGCCGGCGCTGATCGTGCCGCGCGTCCGGCCACGGCGGGAGCAGAGCATCCGCGCCGAACGCGCCGACAGCCTTAAGCTCGCCACCATGCTGCACGATCCGCTTCAGGATGGTCAGGCTACGCGCGATCCGGCGATCATGGCTGCCGCCCTTCACGCCCTGCCCAAGCGCATGCCGCCGTCTCAGGCCTTCGTCCCGAGCCTGCTCGACGGCCTGCCCGCCATCAACCGCGCGCTTGCCGACGATCTCTCGATGCCGATCCGCGGCCGGGCGCTGGCCCAGAACAGCGCGGCGGTCAGCTGAGCCTCGCACGGGCCGTGCTCCACGGCTGTGAAGAGCGCCCGAATTCGCTTGAGAAAATGGGCTGACAAGGCTGCGGAAACTTCGCAATATATCAGCCGGGGAGAATGACGGCGCCGCAACGGCGCCTCTTCATGGGAGATCGTTCTCGATGGCGCAGCTGCTGTTCAAGAATTTCGCCATGCTCGAGCCCGACCATGGCGAATTGCGCCGCGGCTACGAATTGCTGGTCGAAGGCGATACGATCCGCGAGGTCTCCGACAAGCCGATCAAGACGGCCAAGGCTGATGTGATCGATTGTGGCGAGCGTACCCTGATGCCCGGCCTGATCGACAGCCATGTCCATGTCTTCCTCTCGGAAGTCTATATCCGCGCCATGGAAAGCATGCCGCTGACCCTGATGACGGCCCGCTCCGTCCGGCTGATGAAGGGCATGATCGATCGCGGCTTCACCTCGGTGCGCGACACCGGCGGCGCCGATTGGGGCATCAAGGAAGCCGTCGAAAAGGGCGATATCCCGGCTCCGCGCCTGTTCATCGCCGGCCAGGCGATCGGCCCGACCGGAGGCCACAGCGACCCGCGCCGGCGCACGGATTTCGGCGCCCGCTGCCATTGCTGCAACGCCATGGCCTATACGATGAACGTCTCCGACGGCGTTTCCGCGGTGAAGAAGTCCGTGCGCGAGCAGATGCGGCTCGGTGCCGACCACATCAAGATCATGATGTCGGGCGGAGTCGCGTCGCCCTATGATCCGCTGGATTCGATGCAGTTCAGCGTCGACGAGGTGAAGGCGGCCGTCGAGGAGGCCAAGGCATTTGGCCGCTATGTCTGCGCCCATGCCTACACGCCTGAAGCGATCACCCGTGCCGCGCAATGTGGCGTTCGTGCCATCGAGCACGGCAATCTGATCGACGAGGCCTCCGCCAAACTGATGGCGGAGAACAATATGGTGCTCACCGCCAATCTCGTCGCCTATTACGCGATGAAGGAGCGTGCGGCCGAGTTCGGCATGACGGGGGATATGCTGGCCAAGAACGATCTGGTCATCGATGGCGGCCTGCGTTCGCTCGAGATCTGCAAGCGCGCCGGGGTTCCCGTCGCCTATGGCAGCGATCTGCTCGGCCAGCTCCAGGTCGATCAATCCCGCGAGTTCCTGCTGCGCAGCGAGGTTCTCTCGCCGATCGAGATCATTCGCTCCGCGACGACCGTCGGCGCCCATCTGCTACGGATGGAGGGCAAGCTTGGCACGCTGCGTGCAGGCGCCTTTGCCGACATCATCCTGGTCGATGGTGACCCGTTGAAGGACCTCGGCCTCTTCCAGAACCAGGGCGCGGCTCTGTCGGCGATCATGAAGGGCGGGAACTTCCACAAGAACCGCCTGCAGTGAGAATCGGGCGGCGACAATGGGTCGACAAAAACCGGCTTGATTGTTTGTAAGTTGAGCCGCAGCCTGCTGTCGGAGCGGATCGAAGGGCGGAGGGCATGGCAGTGACGAGCCGGCGGCAATCGCAGAGCGACCACAACACAACACGCCCGGCGTGGTCATCGCGGCTGGCCGATGGCCGGGCTGGATTCGCCGCTTGAGCGCCGCCCAGCGCCCAAGCTTCGGCCGAATCGCGCTGAATGGCGCTGCCGGCCTGTCGTTAGGCTTCATCCTGCTGCCGCTGGTCTTCGTGATCTGGCTCGCCTTCTTCCGGCAGGAGATTCCGTCCTTCCCGCCCGAAGGCTACTCCCTGAAATGGTTTGCGGCCGTTCCCGGGCAGAAGGCCTTTGTCGACGGCTTCATTCTCAGCCTGCAGGTCGGCGTGCTGGCGACCTTGATCGGACTGGCGCTCGGGGTCCCGGCGAGCCTAGCGCTCGTCCGCCACCGCATCCCTCTAGGCCCGCTGGTGAATACCCTGTTGCTGCTGCCGCTGGTGATGCCGGGCATCGTGCTCGGCACCGCACTCTATGTCTTCCAGATCGAAACCGAGATCGCGACCGGCTGGCCGGTCCTGGGCTCGGCGGGCGGCCTCATCGCGGCCCATACGCTCGTGGTCGTGCCCTGGGTCGTCAGGCTGGTCACGGCAAGCCTTGCCGGCTTCGACCGCACCATCGAGGAAGCTGCTCAGAATTTGGGCGCCGGTCCCTGGAAGACCTTCTGGCGCGTCACCTTGCCAAGCATCCGGCCGGGTATCGTGGCAGCCGGCCTGTTCGGCTTCGTCACCTCTTTCGGCAATCTCGAAATGAGCCTGTTCCTCGTCGGACCGGGCCGCACGACCCTGCCGATCGCGATCCTGCAATATCTCGAATGGAAGATCGATCCGACGGTTGCTGCCGCCTCCGTCATCCAGATCGTTCTGATCGGCACCGCGATGATCATCACCGACCGTTACGTCAAGCTGAGCCGGGTGGTCTGACCCATGGCACGGCTCTCGCTCACCCATCTCCAGAAGGTCTATGGCGACTTCAACGCCGTCGACGACGTCACCATCGACATCGCCGATGGCGAGTTCCTGGTCCTGCTCGGTCCGTCCGGCTGCGGCAAGACCACGACCTTGCGCATGGTCGCCGGTTTTGTGCCGCCGAGCGCCGGCACGATCACCATCGGCGAGCGCGACGTCACCGTGCTGCCGCCCTGGAAGCGCAATTGCGGCCTGGTCTTCCAGAGCTACGCATTGTTCCCCCATCTGACCGTCGCCGAGAACGTCGCCTTCAGCCTCGAGATGCGCAAGGTCCCTCCCGCCGACCGCGCCCCGCGCGTCGCGGAGGCGCTCCGTCTCGTGCAGCTTTCAGGCTTCGACGAGCGTTACCCGCGCCAGCTCTCGGGGGGGCAGCAGCAGCGAGTGGCGCTCGCCCGCGCGCTTGCGATGCAACCCGACGTGCTGCTGCTCGACGAGCCTCTCTCCAATCTCGACGCGAAACTCCGGCAGGAGGTCCGGGTCGAGATCCGCGACCTGCAGCGCAAGCTCGGCCTCACCACGATCATGGTCACTCACGACCAGGAGGAGGCGCTCACCATGGCTGACCGGCTGGTGGTGATGGAGAAGGGCAAGGTCCGGCAGATCGGCAACCAGCGCGAACTCTACGAGAAGCCGGCGGACCGCTTCGTCGCGGGCTTCATTGGCCGCAGCGCCTTCCTCGACGGGGAAACCACAACGCCTGGCCGCTTCCGCAGCCTCGGCGGGCTCGACATCACTGTCGGCGCGGCGAGTGGCACGGGAGCGGCGACACTCGCGCTTCGACCAGAGCGCATCTCGGTGGCAGCCGAGGCCGGAGCGTGCGTCAATCGCTTCGAGGCCCGTGTCGAGCACGTCTCCTATCTCGGCGCGCTGCTCGATATCGATGTCCGTCTCTCCGAGCACGACCGGATGCTGCTGCAGCTCCCGAACCGCCAAGGCAGCATCGAGCCGAAGCCGGGCGACACTATCACGATAGGCTGGGCCGAAGACGCCGGGCTCGTCTATCCGCGCGAGCCGTAAGGCCATGATCGGGAAAGGCGCATTGCGGCTCTCCGTCCGAACATGGCTCGATCACGGTCTCTAGCTCGACAGGCGTCCAACAGGGGAGAACTCATATGAACTCGATCAACAGGCGCCATGTCCTGCAAGGTCTCGCGGCGGGAGCAAGCGCCGCGGCGCTGGGCGGTCCGGCCTTGGCCCAGTCAGGCGGCAAGGTCGTGGTCGGAACCTGGGGCGGCGACTATGCCCGCCTCCTCACCAAGAACATCGAGGACCCGATCCTCAAGCCCAAGGGCATCGAGGTCCTGCAGGACCAGGCCGGCGACGCCCCACGCCGCGCCAAGATGGTCGCCGAGCGTCGCCTGCCGCGCGGCACGGTCGACATCCACGGGCTCTCGGCCGCCAACATGTACGAGATGAACGAGGCCGGCGTCGTGGAGCAGCTCGACTTCTCCAAGATCCCGAACGCCAAGAACCTGCTGCCGACGATGAAGTACCCCTATGGCATCGGGCACATCTATTCCGGCAACGTCGTCATCTACAATCCCAAGCTGATCAGCCCCGCGCCGACCGGTTTCAAGGATTGGCTCGACCCGAAATGGGGCAACAAGATCGGCTTCATCGACATTCAGTATCAGTCGATCATGGTCGCCGCCTCGATGGCCGCAACGAACGGCGCCAGCATGAACGACCTCGACAAGGCGAAGGAGGTTCTGCTCGCCGTCAAGAAGACGGGCGCGCGCGTCTACCCGACGAACGAGGCCTTCGCCCAGGCCATGAAGAACGAGGAGGTTGGCATCAGCGCGATCTGGAAAGCGCGCGTCGTCCAGTGGCAGGATGCCGGCATTCCCTGCGAGGCGGTTTCCCCGGTTGAAGGCATCCCGGCCTATGTCTCCGGTTTCGTCATCCCGAAGAATGCTCCGAACAAGGAGAATGCCTACGCCTATATGAACGCCATGCTCGAGAAGGCGCCTCAGGAGGCCTTCGCAGTCGATATGGGCTATAACGGCACTGTGACCGGTCTCAATGTCGCGGCCGCCCTGCAGAAGCGCATCGGCTTCACGCCCGAAGAGGAAAAGCGCCTCAAGGATCTCGACTACGGCTTCCTCGCCAAGAACGATTCGGCGATGAAGGAGTGGTGGGACAAGGTCTTCAAGGCGTGATGCGGCCATGAGCACGACTGCCCCCGAAGCTGTTGCGGGCGGCCGCACCGGACTTGCCGGGGCGCTCGTCGTGCCGGCGACCATCTTCGTCGCGATCGGGCTGATCGGCCCGGTCGCGATCCTGTTCCGCTATTCGCTGAACCAGTTCATTCCGGGCCAGTTCATGGTCGACGGACTGACCATCGAGAACTACGTCAAGTTCTTCACCGACACCTATTATCTCAACGTGCTCATGCGCACCGTGCGCGTCGCGGTAATCTGCACCATCGCTTGCCTGATCATGGGCTTCCCCCTGGCCTATGTGCTGGCGCGCACCGAAAGCCGGTTCAAGAACCTGCTGATCATGGCCGTCGTGCTCCCCCTGTTCGTCGGCAACGCGGTTCGTGCCGCCGGCTGGATGACCGCTTTTGGCAACAAAGGCGCGCTCAACGCCTCCCTGATGGGGCTCGGCCTGATCAATCAGCCGATCGAGATCATGTTCACCGAGACGGCCGTGATCATCGGCATCGTCGCGGTCAACCTGCCCTTCATGGTGCTGACCCTGCAGAGCGTCATCGAAGGTATCAACCGCAATGTCGAGGAGGCAGCGTTCAGCCTGGGCG
The DNA here is from genome assembly GCF_056396005.1 of Allobosea sp. 05T439. Taxonomy (NCBI): domain Bacteria; kingdom Pseudomonadati; phylum Pseudomonadota; class Alphaproteobacteria; order Hyphomicrobiales; family Alloboseaceae; genus Allobosea; species Allobosea sp. 05T439. Next base: position 109,601 of record NZ_JBFTKP010000007.1, read on the forward strand.
CCGGCCCCGTCGCGATGTTCCGCCGCGTCCTCTGGCCACTGGCACTCCCGGGGATTCTCGCTGGCACGATCCTGACCTTCATCCTGGCGATGAATGCCTATGCGACCCCAGTTCTGCTCGGAGGCCCGAAGTTCCAGACGATGGGGCCACTCGTCTATGGCCAATTCGCGCAACAGAACAACTGGCCCTTCGGCGGTGCGATTTCCTTCATCCTGATGACGGCGACGCTCCTGCTGACCGTGGCGGCCCACCTGATCGTGCAGCGGCGTTATCGCTGAGGGCGCCGCCGGTCTCAGTGGCGCTTCCACTGGTCAAGCGCGCGGCGGCACTCTAAATCTCGCGCATGACCATTTCCGGATCGCTCGTCCCCATCGCAGTCGGCGCCGTCGCCCTGGTGCTGCTGCTGGGTCTCGCCAACATGCTGCGCGGCGGTAGCGCCAACACATCGCAGAACCTGATGCGACTGCGCGTGGTGCTGCAATTCGTCGCGATTCTGGTGATCATCGGCGTGCTCTGGTGGCGCGGAGGCTGAGCCCGTCTCACTTTTCAGCGGACGCGACAGCTCTGACTGACGGTGCGTAAGCTTTTGATAAATCAGATATTCTGCATAACCCTCCAGGGGTCCCAACCGCGCTTGCCGCATTCTGGACACGAGTCTATGCGTTTCACTAACGTCCGTTCAAACGATAAAAAGAACCTGTAGCCCATGCCGCGCGTCGCGTTGCTGATCCTTGCCGGCTTCCTGGCTGCCTCGCCTGCCCAGTCGCAGTCGCAGGCCTTGCCTTCCGGAGTTTCCAGCTACGCCCCCGCAACCGAAACCCCCGTTCCGTCCTGGGAAGCGCGCCTCGGCATTGCACCGGCGAATCCGAGCGGCCGCGAAAGCGGACTGCTGAACTTCAATGGCGAGGTGGTGACGCCGCGCGTCATCCCGCTTAATGACCGCATCGCCTCGGCCTTCGTGCCGCGCTTCCATCTTGGCTCCAGCATCAATTTCAATGGCACGCGCTATGCCTATGCGGGCGCGACCTGGACCGTCGATCTCTCGAAGAATGTCTTCGTCGAAGCCAGCTTCGGCGCCGCCGTCAATGACGGCAAGACCGGTGCGGTCGTCCCGGAGAACCGACTCGTCGTCGGCTGCGATACCGGCACGCGCGGTGCTGCGGCGCTCGGTGTTCGCCTCAGCGATCGCTGGAGTCTGATCGCGACGCTCGAACAATTCGGCACCACCGGCTGCTCCGACAAGGACAAGCCACGCGGCCCGGCCAATTTCGGCGCCAAGCTCGGCTACACCTTCTGACCCTTCGCTGGAGCATCGGCCCGAAGAGCGGATTGCGGCTTTCGGGAATGCTGACGCGGACACAGAAAGTTGGATCGCCTGACCGGATAAGAGTTTCGGTCCGATGATCGAAAGCATCTCGGCAGGGTGGAGGCTGTGGTGCTCCAAGCCTTTCGTTGCGGACGCGACGCGCTATAACGCGTCATGGTCAAGCTGAATCGCATCTATACGCGCACTGGGGATAACGGCACGACCGGGCTCGCAACCGGCCCACGCCGGCCGAAATACGACTTGCGCGTCGCAGCCTATGGCACCGTCGACGAGACCAATGCCTGCGTCGGACTGGCACGGCTGCATGCAGCAACCGAGGATGGCGAGGTCGATGCCATGCTCGGACGGATCGCCAACGATCTTTTCGACCTCGGAGCCGATCTCTCGACGCCCGACACCGGCGAGACGCTCGCCTATGAGCCGCTGCGCATCGTCCAGGCCCAGGTCGACCGCCTCGAAGCGGAAATCGATCAGCTGAACGCGGCGCTCGCCCCGTTGCGCTCCTTCGTCCTGCCCGGCGGAACACCGGCAGCCGCCTATCTTCACCTCGCCCGCACGGTCAGCCGGAGGGCCGAACGCCTGATGGTCGAGCTCGCCCAGACCGAGGGGGAGCGCGTCTCCGCGCCGGCGCTGAAATACATCAACCGGCTTTCGGACTTCCTCTTCGTTGCCTCCCGTTTCCTCAATGCCAGGGCCGGGGGCGATGTGCTCTGGGTTCCCGGGCAGAACCGCTAGAGCCGGACATGTTCGTACCGCTGCATGACGGCGTTCCGCTGCGCTTCATGCGCGCGCCCTATGTGACCTATGCCCTGATCAGTGCCTGCATCGGCATCCATCTCGCGATCTGGATCCTGCACGAACCGCCGGGAGAGATCGCCGTCATGGCCGGCTTCGGCCTGATCCCCTCCGTCTTCTTCGGCACCGCGCAACTGCCCATCGAGATCATGCAGGCTCCGGCCTGGCTGACGCTGTTCAGCAATGTGCTGCTGCATGCGAGCTTCGCCCATCTCGTCGGCAACATGCTGTTCCTCTGGGTCTTCGGCGACAATGTCGAGGACGCGATGGGCCATTTCCGCTTTCTGGCCTTCTTCTTTCTTTGCGGCCTGGCCGGGTCGCTGGCGCATGCCGTCATGAATCCTGGGTCGGAGCAGCCGCTGATCGGCGCATCGGGCGCGATCTCGGGCGTTATCGCCTCCTATCTGATGCTCTATCCGCAGGTCCGGATCTGGGGCCTCGCCTTCAAATGGATCCCGCTGCACGTCCCGGCGATGTACGCGCTCGGCGCCTGGATCCTCTTCCAGTTCATGTCAGCCTTCGTCGACCCACAGGGCAATGTCGGCTGGTGGGCGCATCTGGGCGGGCTTGCGACCGGCGCGGCGCTGACCCCGATCTTCATCCATCGCGGCGTTGGGCTGTTCGGGCGCGCTGCAAGAGGGTGACGCCCGCGACTTTGGCGGCGTTGACAAGCCTAAACAGCCATCGCTACGGTCCCCCGGCATTCCAGCCGAGAGCCACGATGCCGTCATCCTGCCGCGTCGCGCGGCGCGGCCTCGATCGTATCTCTCCCGAACGGTGAAGCGACGATGAAGATCCTTGTGCCCGTCAAGCGGGTTGTCGACTACAATGTGAAGATCCGCGTGAAGGCGGACGGCTCCGGCGTCGAGCTTGCCAATGTCAAGATGTCGATGAATCCGTTCGATGAGATCGCCGTCGAGGAAGCGTTGCGGCTGAAGGAAGCCGGCAAGGCGACCGAGGTCATCGTCGTCTCGATCGGCCCGGCGCAGGCCGCGGAAACCATCCGCACGGGTCTCGCCATGGGTGCCGATCGCGGCATCCTGGTGAAGGCCGAGGGCACAGTCGAGCCTCTCGCCGTCGCCAAGCTCCTGAAGAAGATCGTCGAGCAGGAAAGCCCTCAGCTCGTCATTCTCGGCAAGCAGGCGATCGACGACGACTGCAACCAGACTGGTCAGATGCTGGCTGCCCTGCTTGGCTGGCCGCAGGGCACCTTCGCCTCCAAGGTGGTGGTCGGCGAGGGTTCGGTCGACGTCACCCGCGAGGTCGATGGCGGCCTGCAGACCGTGGGTCTGAAGCTGCCGGCGATCGTGACCACCGATCTGCGACTGAACGAGCCGCGATACGCCTCGCTGCCCAACATCATGAAGGCCAAGAAGAAGCCGCTTGATGAGACCACCGCCGAAGCGCTCGGCGTCGACATCGCGCCGCGCCTCAAGGTCCTGAAGACCACCGAACCGCCAAGCCGATCGGCCGGCGTCAAGGTCGGCTCGGTCGCCGAGCTGGTTTCCAAGCTGAAGAATGAAGCAGGAGTTATCTGAATCATGACGACGCTGCTTCTCGCCAAGCACGACAACAAGAGCCTCAACGAGGCCACCCGCAAGGCCCTGACCGCCGCCAAGGCGCTCGGCGCGCCTGTGCATATCCTGGTCGCCGGTACGGGCTGCAAGGCGGTTGCCGAGGCCGCAGCCAAGCTCGACGGCGTCGAGAAAGTGCTGCTGGCCGACGATGCTGCCTACGAGCACCGGCTTGCCGAACCGCTGTCTGCCCTCATCGTCTCGCTGGCCGGCCCCTACGACGCGATCGTCGCGCCGGGCACCACGACCGGCAAGAATGTGATACCGCGCGTCGCTGCCCTGCTCGATGTGATGCAGATCTCGGAAATCACCAAGGTCGTCTCGCCCGACACCTTCGAACGTCCGATCTATGCCGGCAACGCGATCCAGACCGTGCAGAGCGGCGAGGCCAAGAAGGTGCTCACCGTGCGCGGCGCGTCCTTCCAGGCGACCGGCGACGGCAGCGCGACCGCGCCGATCGAAGCGGTTGCCGCTGCCGAGCACGCCGGCACCTCGAGCTTCAAGGGCGAGGAAGTCGCCAAGTCCGATCGTCCGGAGCTCGCGTCGGCCAAGATCATCATCTCGGGTGGCCGCGCGCTCGCCTCAGCCGAGAATTTCGGCAAGGTAATCGAACCCGTCGCCGACAAGCTCGGAGCCGCCATGGGGGCCTCGCGCGCCGCGGTGGATGCCGGCTATGCCCCGAATGACTGGCAGGTCGGCCAGACCGGCAAGGTCGTGGCGCCCGACCTCTATATCGCCGTCGGCATCTCGGGCGCGATCCAGCATCTCGCCGGCATGAAGGATTCGAAGGTCATCGTCGCCATCAACAAGGACGAGGAAGCCCCGATCTTCCAGATCGCCGATTACGGCCTCGTCGGTGACCTCTTCACCATCATGCCCGAGCTTGCGGCCGAACTCGCCAAGATCGGGCGCTGACCGATCGGCCGCTGACGCCAGCGGCACGAATGTGATATCCGGGCCGCTTGCTCTGGGCGGCCCGCGTCGCTTTCACGATGAAGGCGATCAGACGAAAGATGGATCAGGACATGTCGGACCAGGCGATCAAGACGATCGGCATCATTGGCGCGGGGCAGATGGGCAACGGMATTGCCCATGTCGCGGCCGTCGCTGGCTTCGACATCCGGCTGCACGACCTCGCCGAGGACCGCATCAAGGCCGCTCTGGCGACGATCGACGGCAATATGGCGCGTCAGGTCAGCAAAGGCGCCATGGATGACTCGCTACGGCGCGAAGCCATGGCCAAGATCGTCGCGACGCCGACCCTGGAAGGGCTTGGCGACTGCGACCTGATCATCGAGGCCGCGACCGAAAGCGAGGAGGTCAAGCGCAAGATCTTCACAGCCGTCTGCCCGCATATCAAGCCGGAGACGATGCTTGCGTCCAACACCTCGTCGATCTCGATCACCCGGCTTGCCGCGGCGACCGACCGGCCGGAGCGCTTCATCGGCATCCATTTCATGAACCCCGTGCCGCTGATGCAGCTCGTCGAGCTGATTCGCGGCATCGCCACCGACGACCATACCTTCGAGGCGGCCCGCAGCTTCATCAGCAAGCTGCACAAGACGGTGACGGTCTCGGAGGATTTCCCGGCCTTCATCGTCAACCGCATCCTGCTGCCGATGATCAACGAGGCGGTCTATACGCTCTATGAGGGCGTCGGCTCGGTCGAGGCGATCGACACCGCCATGAAGCTCGGCGCCAATCATCCGATGGGTCCGCTCCAGCTTGCCGACTTTATCGGCCTCGATACCTGCCTCTCCGTGATGCAGGTGCTCCATGATGGCTTGGCGGATTCGAAATATCGCCCCTGCCCGCTGCTGGTAAAATATGTCGAAGCCGGCTGGCTCGGCCGCAAGACCAAGCGCGGTTTCTACGATTATCGCGGGGAAAAGCCGGTCCCTACCCGCTGACCGGCATCCCGACCCGGGCATTAAGCCGGGTATCGCCCCAGAATTCGGAATGGATGGCGTCGGCCGGCTCAAGGCCGGCCACTATGACGCACATCAACTTCGCACTGCGGCATCTTCACATTCCTGTCGTCTCGCGCGTACATTGAGCTGTGAGCAGGATTCGTCCTGCTTCGATCAGCGGAGGTGCGACGGGTTTGACGGCGCATGTGATGCATCCGATGGCCTCTCCGGATGGCTGTCCGGCTCTGGTGCTCAATGCCGATTTTCGGCCGCTGAGCTACTACCCTCTCTCGCTCTGGAGCTGGCAGGACGCCATCAAGGCAGTCTTCATGGACCGGGTGAACATCGTCTCGGAATACGACACGATCGTGCACAGCCCGAGCTTCAACATGAAGCTCCCGTCGGTCGTCTCGCTGAAGACCTATATCAAGCCGTCCCGCACCCCCGCCTTCACCCGCTTCAACGTCTTCCTGCGCGACCGCTTCTCCTGCCAGTACTGCGGCACGCGCGACGAACTCACCTTCGACCATGTCGTGCCGCGCTCGAAGGGCGGCCTGACGACCTGGGACAATGTGGTCGCGGCCTGCTCGCCCTGCAATCTGCGCAAGGGCGACAAGATGCCGACCGTCGTCGGCATGTTGCCTCTGCAAAGGCCCTTCGCGCCGACGGTCAACGACCTGCACCGCAACGGCAAGCTCTTCCCGCCGAACTACCTGCACGAAAGCTGGCTCGACTATCTCTACTGGGATTCCGAACTCGAACCCTGAGATGCTCGGTGCGGATTATCCGCCTTGTTTCGAGGCCTTGATCAGGCCCAGCAGGGCCAGGGCGGCAAGCCCCAGCGAAGCCAGAGCATTCCAGCCCGCCAGGGACAATCCGAGAAACCGCCACGCTGCTTCGCCACAGGACACCACACGCGTGGTCTGAAGCTGCTTCATGAAATCCTGGACGCCTGCGGCAGCCGCCGGGGCACCGCCGCCGCAATCATTCGGCCCGAGGAACCAGCCCCATTCCACACCGGAATGATAGGCGCCGAGCCCGGCGCTCCAGAGCATCAGCACGGCGAAGCCCGCGAGCACCGCCATTTGCAAGGCACGCGAACGAGCGACCACCAGCGCCGCGACGGCAAGCGCCATGGCGGCGTAATGCGGAATGCGCTGCTCGAGGCAGAGCTTGCAGGGCACGAGATGCCAGACGAGCTGCGACCACCATGCTCCGGCGATCAGGGCCGTCGAACCGAGACCGAGGAGCAGGATCAACCGCATCGGGCGCATCAGCATGTCGAGCCGGGAATCGCTGCCGGGCATTGCATCATACCGCCGGGAACAGATGTTTGAAGGCGAAGAAGCCGCCCACGATCCCAACGACCAGGACGATCATCGCCGTGGTGAAATGCTCGTCGAGAATGCGTCGGATCGGGCCGCCGAACCGATTGAGCAACCCGGCCAGAAGATAGAACCGGGCCCCGCGCGTGATGATCGAGAGCACGACAAACCAGAGCAGATCGTATCCGGCAAAGCCCGATGTGATCGTCACCAGCTTGTAGGGAATCGGCGTCAGCCCCTTCAGCAGGATGATCCAGGCACCATACTGCGCATAGGCCGCCCGAAAGGCCTCGACCCCGTCGCCATGGCCGTAGAGCTTGATGATCCACTGACCGAGCGAATCATAAAGCAACGCACCGATCGCGTAACCGAGCAGTCCCCCGAGCACCGAGGTCACTGTGCAGATCCCGGCATAGAACCAGGCTTTCTGGGGCCTGGCGAGCGCCATCGGCACCAGCATCACGTCGGGCGGAATCGGGAAGAAGGAACTTTCCGCGAAGGAGACGGCACCCAGCGCATAGGGTGCGCGCGGGCTGGCGGCGAGCGCCATGGTCCATTCATAGAGGCGTCGAAACATGCTCATGCACCGGTGCGCGCCKCCCGATGAGGGCCGACATGCGGCTGTTCAGTCCTCAGGAGCGGGCGATAGCCGTTCCGCGCGCCTGAGCGAGCAAAGACCATCTTCCGGCGAGCGTTGCCTACCCACCGGGCTGGCTTCGCTATCGAGGCTGTCTAGCCCCGATGGCGTCAGGCTGTCCATCATTCACAGCTCTGCACAATGCCTGCTCACGATCCGTTGACCGCGCGCGCGCCATCGCTATAGTCCGCCGGCCCGTTGAGGGCATGTACCGCGGTCGAAGGACCGGCGGCCTCATGCTTGGGCCCCTGTGGCGGAATTGGTAGACGCGCTCGACTCAAAATCGAGTTCCGCAAGGAGTGCTGGTTCGATCCCGGCCAGGGGCACCATTCATTCTCGATACGCCTGCTCACTGGCGTTTTCGGAAGGCTTTCAAGCCCGGTATTCCCGCCTTGTGGCGCGCCCTGGCCATGTCGCGCGCTTCTTGCGGACGACCTCCCATCAGCACTGCATCGCCACGGAGGCTCTTCTGTCAGCGATCGCCTGCGCGCGGCATCCAGAGTCGGCGAAGCCCGAGCGTCGCGTTGGCCTGCACTGACAAGTGCCCCGATCGGCCGCGATATTGCGATCCGCGTTGTCATGCATCATGAAGGAAGAGGGTGTCTGCATAGGCGGTCGAAACTGCGACGCGGAACAATTTCAACGCGTCATTCGGCGCATCGGGGGCTGCGCCGGGATGATCTACAATCTGCAATTGCTCAGAGGCTTGGCGGCGCTTGGAGTGAGTTTCTACCACAGCRATTTTCAGATCGTCCGCGGCATCTCAACTGAATTCTATGGCGTGTCCATCTTCTTCGCGATCAGCGGTTTCATCATCACCCATGTGACACGCCAGGATAGCACCGGGTTCCTGCTCAAACGCCTTGTCCGTGTGGTGCCTCTCTACTGGATCGCAACTGCGGTTTTCTTCATTTTTACACCCTATACGTGGCCGCACTTGCTCGAGAGCCTTCTCTTCGTTCCGGCCGACAAGCCGCCGGTGCTGCGCGTCGGTTGGACCCTCAACTATGAAATGTTTTTCTACGTGCTGTTTGGTGTCGCGCTCGCGATAAGCAAGAGGTGGGCGCCACTGATCGCTGCGGTTGTGCTACTGCTCTTGCAGGCGGTTCAGCATTTTGCCCCATGCGGGCGGGTCTGCTCGACCTATGGGGGGAGGGTGACCGGCTTCTTCGTGATCGGCATTGCTCTCTACTACGTTTGGCTTGCCGCGCGGCTCTGGATGCCTCCGTTGCGCAGGACAATGAAGGTCGTGTCCGCGATCGTTGCCGGCGGCGTCGTCACGATCTGCGTGGCGTGGCACGAGCCGCCAGCGGCTGTGGCGCTCATCATCGTCACAGCAGTTCTCTTGACCGCACTCTTGGCCGAAGCATCCGGCCTCGCCTGTCGGAATCGGGCCCTGCTTGCGCTCGGCGGCATGTCCTATTCGCTCTACCTGACCCACCTGATGGTGATCGAGCCAATGCGGATCGTAGCCACCAAGCTGCCCTGGCTCGATCAGGCGCAGAGCATTCCGGTCATGCTCGCGTCTGTCGGCATGAGCGTATTGCTGGCCTATGTCGTTTTTCGCTTCATCGAAACGCCGATGCTCGCGGGCTTCCGCGCGTTAATCCAGATACGGCGTCGACCAATCCCAACGCCCCCCTGACTGCTCCAACGCGGCGGTCTCTTATCGCCAGGGCGCCAGGAAGCTCAGGCGACTTGTTGATCGCGAGCACCGCTCGCCCACTCCCCCATAACCAAGGCAGCCCCGACGCGTTTCATTATTGGCCCGCCACTGCGAAGGCACTAGGCGGGCCTCGATCGTGTTGAAAGCGCGAGCTATGGTCCTCTGTGCAGATCGGTTGTCCCTACGGACTGTGACATCGCTGGGCAGGAACGAGGCCCCTGGCCTGAAACCGCGCAAGATCAACGCACAGAAGCTGATCGCGACACACGGATGCTGTTCGCTGCTGTCGATCGGGCCACGCGAACATGGACACATGAGCCTGCGGCACGAATGTCCGCCGGGGGCGGCGGCGCCAGATCGCCATCGATTTGTACATCCGATGTACCACGAATGGAGACATGGTCGGCGCGTCTCATTTCAATGAACGAAAGCGACGAAAACCTATTTGTGGCGATACAGAATGCGGACTTCAACTGCGCGAAACGGCTTCCTTCACGTTGAAGCGCGACAATGAAACCTGATGCCTTTGGCGTGGCATTTTCGCTTATAATGAAGGGCCCTGCGTAGAACCGGCCCTTCATCACCAGCAGTCCCGAAACAAGTTCATCGGGGCCTCCATCGATGCGCACGGAGAATTTTTGGTCTCGATGCACCAGCAGGCACTGTATAGCCGCGATGACGTATGCGAGTTTACCAATTATCTTCTTCGCATCTTTGTTCAGGCGGCGAACAACCGCACCATCGAATCCAACTCCTAGAGTTTGGACGAATACTCGTTCTCGACGCCCCACAGCAGAGTACAGTCCCGGATAGACCGGCACTGAATATCCCTCATTGATGAGGCGAGCGGCTTCCACGATATCAAGCGGGATCCCGAGTTCCTGCGCGAACAAATTCGCAGTGCCGAGTGGCAACACACCGAGTTCGGCACGCGATCCGATCATGCCCGACGCGGCCTCCKATATCGTGCCATCGCCGCCGACTGCCACGATGCAGTCATGCCCATCGTGGGCAGCTTGCCGCGCCAGCCTTTCCGCGTCTCCTGCCATCCTGGTCTCGACGACAGTCGAGTTGGGAAAGAGTTTTGCGAGATCGCAAGCCGAGAACCCACGAGCCCTTCCGGCAACCGGGTTGAACAGAACAAACATAGTTATGACCCGGTATTGGTCCTACCGAACCCGAGATACCGGACACTCCTTCTTCAGGTTTGTGCCCGCACAGCAATGCAATCAATGCCTCGTGGACCTTGATAGCCCGCGATTTGCTCGCGCTCCAGTTACCTGTTCACCGCCTTCTATCAATCGACAGGACTACACTCCATGTGTACGCGCTGGCCGGGTTCGTTATGCGTGCGGCAAGAGACGAGGGCCAGCGGGGTCTTACTGGGTTCCTCGGGCATCGAAGCGGGCACAATAGGTTGAACGGGCCGAGCGACCGGCTTCGGGGCCCGTACAGCGACCGCTGTCAGCTTGGGCGCTGGCCTGGTCACCGTTACCGGCTCACGCACGATCGAATCTGGCTTGTTCGCCTCCGGCGCGGGGTCAGAGAGAACGAGAGGCGCAGTCTGCGGCTTCTCCGCTTGAGCAGACTGCCAGGGTCGCCAACTCCCCAGCCGAGCAAAAGTCTCGACCGTCGGCTTTGTGATCGCTTCGACCGTTGGCATCGCTTGTGGCGAGCAGCCAGCAGCCAGCAAGCCGGCAAGGCTCACGCGACAGACTAAGTTCACCATGCTGGCCCCTTGTCAGACATGTGGCAAAGTTGCGGCATTATGAGCGCGGAATGTAGCCGTTTTGTGCCGCGCAAGGAAAGGCCCCGCACTCGCCTTCGGTCTGCGCGCGCCTGAGCGCCACAGACCGGAGGCCGACCTTGATCCTTACGGTAGGGAGCGCTCTCCCACTATCAACCCACAAACGCCTCTCATCGCCCATTGGTCAGCGCTATTCGCGCTTAGATCGCAACGCGCCACTTTGAGCACCTTGTCCAAGCATCGCCTCCGCCCTCAGGCTCATCGAACGGCGCTCTCGGCCGTGGCGGTCGCCCGCCAGAGGCATCGGGGCCATCGCAGCGCCCACACCGCGCCTCTGCGAAGCGCCCCGTATACATTCATGACTTGGACCTTGTCCGCGCTGGTCGCTTGGCTTGGGGCCTCGAGCTCGCTAAGCCTGAAGCCTGCACCCTGCCCGAGGCTCTCTTGCGTATCCTGCTGATCAATCCCAACACGACCCAGGCGATGACGGATCTCGTCATGCAGGTCGTGGCGCCGCATGCTCCGTCCAATGTCGCCCTGCATCCGGTGACAGGCCGCTTCGGCGCGCAGTATATTTCGAGCCGCAGCGCGGGGGTGATTGCGGCCCATGCCGCCCTCGAGGCCTATGCCGAGCATGGCGCCGGCTGCGACGCGGTCTATCTCGCCTGCTTTGGCGACCCAGGGCTTCACGCCCTGAAGGAGGTCTCTCCCGTTCCGGTCATCGGCATGGCGGAGGCGAGTTGCCTGGCCGCCGCGGCGATGGCGCGGCAGTTCTCGATCGTCACCGGCGGCGAGCGCTGGGGACCGATCCTGCATGAATTCGTCGCCATGATCGGCCTCGACGGCCGGCTTGCCTCGGTTGAAACAGTCACTCCGACGGGGGCCGATATCGCCCGTGATCCCGATGGCTCGATTGCACTGCTCGCCGCAGCCTGCCGCAAGACGGCGGAACGCGACGGCGCCGGAGCCGTCATTCTCGGCGGCGCCGGACTTGCCGGCCTCGCCGCACGCGTCCAGCCACTTCTCGATATTCCGGTGATCTGCTCGGTCCAGACCGGCATGAAAGCGGTCCTGGCCGCTCTCAATGGCGGTACGGCGAAACCGGCAAGCGGCGATCTCGCCTTCCCGGCGCCGGTCGGGAGCGTCGGCCTGTCGCCCGCGCTTACGGCCCTTCTCGCCAGGTCCTGAACCGGGGAAGGTCCTGAACCGGGGAGCTGCCGCCGGCATGCTCAGCGCAGCAGGAGCGCCGAGCAATAGAGCCCCACGCCAAAGACGATATGGCCCGCGATGTTCATGGCGCGGATCTGGCCGGCATTCGGCTTCTTCGACGCCGCGATGCCGGCGCCCATTCCCGGCTGCAGGATGAACCAGCCGCAGCCGACCGTGACGAGACCGACGATCAGAGCAGGCGCGAGGCTCGGATTGCGGGCCCAGTCGAGCCCCCAGATCGCCAGCAGGACCGCCGCGAACAGGATGCCGATCAGGTAATGCGCGATCCAGCCGAGGGCGCGTTCGTTCGCCACCGGCTCGGAGCGTCCAATATCCTCATGCGCCAGTCGACCTTGCGCCAGATGGCCGAACCAGCGCCCGGTCATAGCCCAGTTCGGAGTCGGCAGGCCGAAGGCGCGGTTCAGGAACTGGGCCCAGAGATCGAACAGGATTGTCGCGCCGACACCGATCAGCACCGCGCGCAGAAGAAACTCAAGCATCGCATATCCCCGGAAACCAGCCATGGCGCATCGACCGTCGCGCCTTGGCCGCCATGGAAGGGAAGAGGCCCCGCGAGGTCAATCGCAGGGGGCGGTCTTCCCCGCGCGCGCCGCGCAGGGGCGCCATGCGCTGTTCATCCCAGGAGGCGATATGCCGCCAGCTTACGGAACCCTGGGAGCACCGAGGCCGTTCCCTTCGGGAGTCCACACGGGGGATAGCGGAACATGGCAGCCGAAATGACGACGAAAGCACGCGCGGGCGGTCCTCACGGAGTGGATGACCTGCCTTCGGTTGTCGTCACCAGCTATAATCTGGAGGTTCGCGACGAGGACGGCTTCGTTGGCGACAAGGCTAAACGTGGCGCATTTCTCGAGCATCTCGACGCCCTTCGCGAGCACCTGCGCCGGACCGGCGAAGACCCCATCACGGTCGACTCCGACAAGATCGGCAAGAAGGAGCTCGATGCGCTGCTGGGGGAAGGCGAGCCGCGCGAGGCGGCTCTCATCCTCAGCGCCATCGAACGCTACGCCCAGTCGCTGGCCTTCGTCATTCGCCGCTTCGCCAGGCTGAAGCCCTGGAGCACCGTCGAGCGTATCGTGGTCGGCGGCGGATTCCGCCAGAGCAGGGTCGGCGAGCTTGCGATCGCGCGTGCCGGCATCATCCTGCAGACCGACGGACATAGTATCGACCTTGTGCCGATCCGCCATCATCCCGACGAGGCCGGGCTGGTCGGTAGCGCCCATCTTGCGCCGAAATGGATCTTCGAGGCCTATGACAGCCTCGTCGCCGTCGATATCGGCGGCTCGAATATTCGCGCCGGCATCGTCGAGCTGCGCCAGGACAAGGCGCCTGACCTCGCCAAGGCCAAGGTCTGGCAATCCGAACTCTGGCGCCACGCCGACGAGGAGACCAATCGCGACGACGCAATCAAGCGGCTCGGCAAGATGCTCGATGCCCAGATCAAGCAGGCCGGCAAGGCGGGCCTCCGCGTTGCTCCCTTTATCGGCGTCGGCTGCCCCGGCCTGATCGAACGGGACGGCTCGATCGACCGCGGCGCGCAGAACCTGCCTGGCAACTGGCAAAGCAGCCGGTTCAACCTGGTCGAGAGCATCCGCGAGATGGTCCCCGAGATCGGCGGACACGAGACGACGGTCGTGATGCATAACGACGCCGTCATCCAGGGACTGAGCGAGATGCCGTCAATGCAGGATGTCGAGCATTGGGCGGTGCTGACCATCGGCACCGGCCTTGGCAATGCAAGCTACCAGAACCGGACGAAGCCGAAGGGCCGCGGCAAGGCCAAGAATGGAAAGGCCGACGATAAGAAGGGCTGACCGCTCAGCTCCGCTTTGCCGGCAGCGCCCACATCAGCCCACGCGTGATGATCGCGGGGAAGACAGTGAGATGATCCTCGTCCTGGATGATCTCCGTGGTCAGCTTCAGGCCGGGATAGTTGTGCGAGCGGAGCGCCTTCTCGAATTCCTGCAGGTCGGCGATCATGTCGAGCTTGCCGCTATAGCGCGGCGAGGCCTTGCTGATCGTCTCGAAGGAAGCGATCGCCATCAGCACATCGGCCTTCAGGTCCTTGTTCGTCTCGGCATAGGTGCGCTCGCGCGCAAGCATCACCTTCTGGTCGTACCAGAGCGAAGGGCTGCCGATGATATAATGCGAGAACATCTTCGGCTCGGTCAGCAGGATGTGGACGCCGAGCAGCCCGCCATAGGAATGGCCGGCAAAGATGCTGCGATTGGTGTCGGTGCGATAGGTCGCGGCAACGAAGGGCATCACCTCGTCGGCAAGAAAGCGGCGATAGGGCTCTGCTTCGCCGAAGATCGGTGTCCGGCCGGATTCGTCCTTCGTCTTTTCGCCATTGGGCGTCGGCGTGTAGTCCCGGCGGCGGCTGAACTGCGGCGTGTCGCCGAGCGCGTAGGAGAGACCGACCAGAATGAACTCTTCCAGCCCCTGGCCGCGATTGCCGACCCGGCGGGCAATGCTGCGCACCAGCGGGAAGGCGTAATCGGCATCGGTGACGAACAGCACGGGAAAGCGCCGGCGTGGCGAGGAGTGATAGGAGACCGGCAGGCTGACATAGATCTCGTAGTCGCGCTGCAGCGTCTTGGCATGGATCGTCCGGACCTCAGTGTCCTTCAGAACGAAGGGCGCCGGACTCGACGGGACCGCAACAGCAGCCGGAGGTTCKGGAGCCGGCTGGGCAACGGCAACGCTGGCGAACCCGAGGGCGGCAAGCAGGACAGGCAGGCGAGGCATTCGCCGGATCTCCGACATGAATGTGCCGGGATCGTGACGGTTCCCGGTCGGTCCGCCAAGAGCTAAAGCATCGGCCCGAAAAGTGGATTGCGGTTTTCGGGAAAGCCGATGCAATCACAGATGGTTAGATCATCGGACCGGATACGATATCCGGTCCGATGATCTAACGCCGCATGGCCGGCGTCTCGATCGGCAGGCCGCGCGCACGCCCGGCAAGATAGAGCTCGAGCGCCAGATATTCCGGCGCGCCGTAGTCGAACTGCGTCGCCCGGACGCCGAGCGAGCAGGCGCGCAAGCGCCGATGCAGCGAACCGACGCCGTCCCATTCCAGCCGATAGGCCGGATAGCCGGTCCCCGCGCCATGGCTGATCGTGTCGCCGCGCAACTTCTGGCCAACCAGCCCGTCATGGCATTGCTTGCAGGAGAGGTTGAGCTGCCCCTGGCGGCGCTCGAAGAAGGCCCTGCCCGCGTCGTAGAAAGGTTGTGCCGGACCGCGGGTCTCGACGTCCATCGGCAAGCCCCGCGACAACGAAGCGACATAGGCCGTGAGCGCCAGAAGCTCACCGCTCTCATAGCCGAAGGCCGGCTGCTTCTGCCGCTCCACGCGGCACTGTTCGATGCGCCCCTCGAGATTCAGGAGCTGCCCGGTGCCGGCATCCACCCGCGGATAATGCGTCGCCGCGCCACGCAGGCTCCTCTCCGGCTCGGCATGGCACTGGCTGCAGGCCTGGCTGGCCCCCGGCTTGCGACTGAAAAGTTCCTGACCCTGCTCGACCCAGAACCAGGCCGGGTTTCGCGTCGGATCATCCTGCTGCCGGCGCAGATCGGGCGACAGGAAGGCGCTCCCCGAGGTGATCTCTTCGCCGCCCGCGGCTGTGCCGAGCGTCGCGATCAGGAGTCCCAAGGCCAGCTTCAACCACATCGCCCGGGCTCACGTCACCGTCAGCCTGGCCGTCCGGGTGAAGACCGCTCCGCCGTCCTCGCGCCATTCGAAGACGATGTCGCCCGTCTCGACCGCGCGCGTCGTGAAGGAGACGAAGGGATTGGCCGAGACCCCCGTATACATGTCGAGCCGGAAGATCGGTTCCCCGGAATAGGTCGCCGTCAGCCGGTTCAGGATTTTCCGCGGAACGGTGCCTCCCTTGCCGTCGGATTGGCCGCCGCGATCCATCGGATGCCGCGTCAGAACGCGGATCTCGATGATCTCGCCGGCGCGAGCTTCCGTCGGCATGCTGATGCGGGCGTTGAATGCCATCGGAGATCTCTCCTCATCCGCCGTCGATGCAGGCGCTCAACGTCACGACGACATCGGCATCGCTCATGAGATAGCCCCCCGTGCTGAGCGCAGCGACGACGGTAACCTTCTGCGAGGTCGCCAGCCGCAAAGTGGTCGCGACCTCGGCGCGGCCGGAGCGGGGGCCAAGATGAAACCGCGCCATGTCCGGGAACGGGTTCTTCTCGGCGATAAGATGAATCCAGCGGACATGGTCCGCCTCCGTCATCGGGCTCTCGACCACGATACTCGTATCGACCGAATTGCCGTTCTCGACGAGCGCCGGAATCTCCAGCGTGATCCTGCCGCGCTCCGGCACCGCGCCATCGGTCAGCCGCGCGATCAGCTCCGGCAGCGCCGGCTGCGTCGCAGCCATCGCCACCTTCGGCAGGCTGGCAAGGCCGATCCCGGCCGCAGCACCGACGACGATGTCACGCCGGCTCGGGGCGGACTCAGAATGTCTTGAGAGTGGCGAGATAGGCAACGACATCCTCGATCTCCTGCTCCGACAGAGCCGGCTTGCCACGATAGACCGGGCCGACATCGTGCAAGCCCTCGGTCCGGTAATAGGGCGGCATCACCGTCTCCGGATTGAGCCGCGATGAATCGACCAGCCTCAGCCTGATCTGCCCGGCGTCGAGCCGGGCCCCGATGCCGGCCAGTGGCGGTCCTATCGCACCCTGGAACGGCTCTGCCGGATCCGCCCCCTGATGACAGATCAGGCAATTGCCGCGCTCCCGGTCGCGCAGGATGGCCTGCMCTCGCGCCACATCGCCGACACGCGCGCCGAGAGCCTTTGGAATCGCGTCCCCGACGACGGCGTAGGGCTCCAGCGCCGCGCCCGGCCGGGAGGAAGCCAGTCCTCCGAGCAGGAGGGCTGTGGCGAAGCCGAGGCGCGTCACACGCCGGGTCCTAGGCCTTCCGCAGATCCATGTTCTTCAGCGGGACCGAGCGCACACGCTTGCCGATCGCCGCGAAGATCGCGTTGAACACCGCCGGGGCGGCAACCGCGATCGTCGGTTCGCCGACGCCACCCCAGAAACCGCCGGACGGAACGATCACCGTCTCGACCACCGGCATCTCATCCAGGCGCAGCACGGTGTAGGTGTCGAAATTCTCCTCGACCATGCGCCCGTCCTTGACCGTGCACTCGCCATAGAGCGCCGCCGAAAGGCCATAGACGAAGGAGCCCTCGACCTGGCGCTCGATCTGGGCCGGGTTGACGGCGTGGCCCGGGTCGGTCGCCGCGACGATACGGTGAATCTTCAGCTTGCCCTCTGCGCTGACCGAAACCTCCGCGACCGCCGCGACATAGGAGCCAAAACCCATGGTCTGGCAGATGCCGCGATAGACCCCGGCCGGCAGGGTCTTGCCCCATTCCGCCTTCTCGGCGACCGCATTGAGAACTGCCAGATGCTTGGGATGGTTCTTCATCAGCGCCCGGCGGAATTCGAGCGGGTCCTTGCCCGCCGCATGGGCGAGCTCGTCCATGAAGCATTCGAGATAGATCGTGTTCTGGTTCAGGTTCACGCCGCGCCAGAAGCCGGGCGGCACATGCGGATTGCGCATCGCATGGTCGATCAGCAGATTCGGGATGCCATATCCGATCGAAGCCTCCGGCCCCGGGGGATTGAGGCCCTGGAAGACGGCGGGGTCACGCCCGTTCTGGATGTTCTGCGGGAAGATGCCGGCAACGATCGACTGGCCGGAAATGCGCATGTGCAGCCCGGTCAGATTGCCATCCTTGTCGAGCCCGCCGGTCAGTTTGCACTGCGTCACCGGGTGGTAGCGGCCATGCAGCATGTCCTCCTCGCGCGACCAGACCAGCTTGATCGGCGTGCCGGGAATCTGCTTGGCGATGGCAACCACTTGCCTGACCCAGTCATGCACCGCGCCGCGCCGGCCAAACCCGCCGCCAAGATCGATCTTGTAGGCCTCGCATTTGGCGATCGGCAGTCCCGAGGCTTCGGACGCCGCAGCCAGTGCCGCCTCCCCGTTCTGGGTCGGGGTCCAGACCTCGCAGCGCTCCGGCGTGTAGCGCGCCGTCGCGTTCATCGGCTCCATCGTGGCGTGGTTCTGGAAGGGGTAGGAATAGACCGACTCGACGACACGCGCCGCCTTGGCGATCGCAGCCTTCGCGTCTCCGACCTGGTTACCGATGACGGCTTCGGGCGCATCGAGACCTTCCTTGAGCCAAGCAGCGATGCTCTCGCTCGAGACCTTGGCATTCTCGCCATTGTCCCACTCGATCGGCAGCGCATCGAGTGCCGTCTTCGCCTGCCACCAGGTCTCGGCGACGACGGCGACGGCCGTCTCGCCCACCGGCACGACATGCGTCACACCCGGCATGGCCTTGACCTTGGCAGCGTCGAAACTCTTCACCTTGCCGCCGAAGACCGGGCAGTCCTTGATTGCGGCATTGAGCATGCCGGGCATCTTCAGATCGATGCCGTAGATCTTGGCGCCATTGGTCTTGTCGACCGTGTCGAGCCGCTTCAGCGGCTTGCCGGCAATCGTCCAGTCCTTCGGATCCTTGAGCGGAACATCCTTGGGAGCCTCGAGCTTCGACGCCGCCTCGGCGACCTGCCCATATCGCAGCGAGCGGCCGGAAGCCTTGTGCGTGATGATGCTCTTCTCGGCGGAGCACTCCGCCGCCGGCACGCTCCACTGGTTCGCGGCAGCCCGGATCAGCATCATTCGCGCCGCCGCGCCGCCCTTGCGGACATACTCATGCGATTCCCGGATGCCACGGCTGCCACCCGTCGAAAAATTGCCCCAGACGCGGTTGCGCGCGACGTTCTGGCCCGGCGTCGGATATTCGGTCGTCACCCTGGCCCAGTCGCAGTTMAGTTCCTCGGCGACGAGCTGGGCGAGCCCCGTCAGCGTCCCCTGCCCCATTTCGGAGCGGGCGATGCGGATCACCACCTTGTCGTCGGGATGGACCACCACCCACGCATTGATTTCCTTGACGGCCCCCTGCGCCATCGCCTCGCCAGCGAACGGTATGGCAAAGCCGAAGGTGAAGGCCCCGGCCGCCGCAGCGGAGCCGGCGAGCATGGTGCGGCGGGACAGGGTCGCAGATGTGTCAGCCGAGGCAGAAATCATATCGTTCTCCAGATTCCGTTAGGGAAGCAGGGGAGCAAGGGCACCTGGCCCGTCGCGCTCGACCCTACCCAGGCGAAACGTGAAACATGCGGACCGACGCTCAGCCGGGCCGACGCGAAGAGGCTTAGCCCCGGCCGAGCGTGCCGCTGGCCGCCACATCCAGGATTGCCGCCTTGACCCGCGTATAGGTGCCGCAACGGCAGATATTGGTCATTTCATTGGCGATATCGGCGTCGCTCGGCTTGGGATTGGCCTGGAGGAGCGCAGCAGCGGCCATGATCATACCGCTCTGGCAGTAGCCGCATTGCGGAACATCATGAGCGATCCAGGCTTTCTGCACCGGATGCGATCCATCCGGCGAAAGCCCTTCGATGGTGACGATCTTCTGTTCCGCCGAAACGGCACTCACGGGGAGAGCGCAGGAGCGCGCCGCGACCCCGTCGATATGCACGGTACAGGCACCGCATTGCGCGACGCCGCAGCCATATTTCGTTCCGGTCAGGCCGATCTTTTCGCGTATCACCCAAAGCAGCGGCGTGTCGCCATCGACCGCCACATCCACCACTTTGCCGTTTATGCTCAGCTTCGCCACCGCAACCTCCCGGTTCGATTTCAGAAGAGTGGCGAGAGAGCCAGCGCGCCTCGCCAGGAGTCCACCGTGCCAACGGGCACGCGGACAGATTGTATTTAGATGAGATTGAAATCCAGAAAGCGACCTTGAGCCAATGCCAAAAGTGCGAGCGCCGCGCCCGTATCCCAGACGCTCCGCTCCGGGATGACCTGTACGATCCCAGCAGGATCGACCCAAAAATGCGCAATCAGCCCCCTGATCGCCATGATCACGTCCTGATTATCGACGATCAGGGCAATCCTCGCATTTCGCTGACTGCTCCATTTCTMACATCAATGTGATGAATCAGGCGCCAGTTCGGCATTCCCAGCAACAAGGTGCCGTCCTTGCCCCATCCGACGCATTTTCCGATCTCGCCTTGCCTTACGCAGCTGGAGAGG
Source organism: Allobosea sp. 05T439 (assembly GCF_056396005.1). Taxonomy (NCBI): domain Bacteria; kingdom Pseudomonadati; phylum Pseudomonadota; class Alphaproteobacteria; order Hyphomicrobiales; family Alloboseaceae; genus Allobosea; species Allobosea sp. 05T439. The sequence continues at coordinate 129,949 of NZ_JBFTKP010000007.1, forward strand.
GCGAGGTGCGGCATCGCGTCGAATCAGCCTGAACGAGCCAGGATCGCCATGACGGCCCGCGCCATACGAGAGGTTTCCATCGCCACGGCGTGGCGCGCCGCACTGGCAGCGCTTGGGCTTCTGGCCATAGCCCTGATCTTTGCCGCACAGAGCTGGGCCCAGGCTCCCGATCCGGCCCCGGCCAGGACGCGTCTCGACGCAGCGCGTGCCGAACTCGCCCAGATCGAGACCCTCTTCGCCAATCCGAATGCGACCGATGCCGAGCTGCAGCGCCACCGGCTCAGGCTGCAGCCTCTGCTCGAACAGCTCCGCCATATCACCGAGGAACAGGCTCCGAAGACCGAGCAGGCCAAGTTGCGCATCGAGCAGCTTGGCCCGAAGCCCGACGCAAAGGCGCCGGCCGAATCCGCCGAAGTCGTCCGAGAGCGCGAAACGCGAGAGAAGGCGTTTGCCGACGCTGACGAGACTTTGAAGATCTCGCGCTCGGCCCTTCTCCAGGCAGAACAGCTTCTGGCCAGCATCGGCGACCGGCGCCGCGACCTCTTCGCCAAGGCCTTGTTCGCGCCGGGGCCCGCCATCGTCAACCCGGAGCTCTGGGGCGCAGCACTGTCGACCTCGCCGGAGGACATGCGCGCGTCCGGCCTGATCTTCGGGGACTGGCTCTCCGTCGTCGTCGAAGCATCCAGCACGGCCCGCGGAGCGCTTGTCGCTGTCGCCCTCCTCGGCGCGATCCTGCTCTACGTCGCCCGTGCACGCTACCTGCCGCGCTTTGCGGAACGGCTCGATCCAACAGGCGATACCAACAGCTTGCGCTGCCTTCACGTCGCGCTCGCCCATATCGTGGCCGGTGCGGCCCCACCGGCGCTCGCAAGCTGGTTGATCTACGCCGCGCTCAAAACTGCGGGCCTCCTGCCGCCACGCATCCAGCCGGTCATCTGGGCGATCGTCGTCGGGCTCGCGATCTTCGCTTTCGTCCAGGCATTGGCCGACGCGCTGTTTGCTCCCAACAAGCCGCAGCGGCGCCTTGTCAGCGTCATGGACTCGACGGCCCGGACCGTGGTCTGGATCGCGGCGTCGCTCGCGCTCGTTGTATCGACCGGCAAGGTGCTCGAGGCCTGGCTCCAGGCCATCGCCGCCAGCCTGGCATCGTCGATTGTCGTCCGCGGCGTGGTTGTGCTCGTCTTCGCGGCGGTCCTGATCGCCGGGCTTTACCAGCTTCGCGACGACAAGGAAGTCGAGGAGGAGGCCTGTCTCGGCCCCTATGTGGCAGTCGATGGCGCCTCGCTCGGGCCGATCCGCATCTTCGGCTGGATCGTCGGCCTCGTCATCGCATTGGCTGCATTGACGGGCTATGTCGTCTTCGCCTCCTTCCTGACCGAGCAGGTGCTCTGGCTCGGCATTCTCGCCTGCCTGTTCGTCCTTGCCTACCAGCTGCTCGATCTCGGCATCAGCGAGCTCTTGACCGGCAACGGACATTTCGCGCTGACCCTGAAGGCCGGCGTCGGCATCCGGGGCTCGGCGCTGCAGAAGATCGCCGTCATCGTCACCGGGCTGCTCAAGCTCGTGCTGATCGTGGTGACGTTGATGCTCGCGCTGGCCCCCTGGGGCCTGGAATCGGTCGATTTCCTGACATCGCTGCGCGCCGCCTTCTTCGGTTTCCAGGTCGGCGGCGTCACGATCTCGCTGTCCTCGATCATCGTCTCCGGGTTGCTCTTCGCGCTCGCCCTGACGGCGACACGCGGCGCCCAGGGCTGGCTTGAAGGCAAGTTCCTGCCGACGACGCAGCTCGATACCGGTTTGCGCAACTCGATCATCACCGCCGCCGGCTATCTCGGCTATGCCGCAGCCGTCGCGCTCTCCGTCTCTGCGCTGGGTCTCAGCCTCGAACGCCTGACCCTCGTCGCCAGCGCCCTCTCCGTCGGTATCGGTTTTGGCCTGCAGTCCGTGGTCTCGAATTTCGTCTCGGGGCTGATCCTGCTGTGGGAGCGCCCGATCCGGGTCGGCGATCAGGTCGTGGTCGGCGACGCGGAAGGCATCGTCAAGCGCATCAATGTCCGCTCGACCGAGATCGCGACCTTCGATCGCTCGACCGTGATCGTGCCGAACTCCAACCTCGTCTCGGGTGTGGTCAGGAACCGGGTGCGCGCCGATCGCACCGGCCGCTCGCTGATCTCGATCACCGTGCCCAGGAGTTTGGACGCGTCCGACGTGCGCACGATGCTCGCCGAGGCCGCCCACTCCCATGGCGACGTGTTACAGAAGCCGCCGCCAACCGTGCAGTTCAAGAAGATCGGCACCTCGACGATGGATTTCGACCTGATCTGCGTCGTCGCGGATGTCGACATCGTCGGCCGCGTCACCAGCGATCTCAACTTCGCCATTCACAAGCGCCTGACCGAAATGGAAGGGCCGGCAGCCGGCGCAGAGCTGCTCGTCAAGGGCCTCGACGGAATCGAACAATCGCTCGGAGACATCGCCGCCGCCGTCGGGCGCKAAACAAAGCCTTCGCATCGCAAGAAAGCCGTAACCACCGCGCGCGCATCAAGGCCCCGCCTCCTCAACGGTGAGACGGGGGAGGAGGAGGAGCCGGAGGAGCAGGTGCGGCGCGAAACCACGCACGCGCCCGAGCCGGCCAAGGATGCGTCCAAGGACGACAGCAAGGAATGATGCGATGCCCAAGCCTTTCCGTGCAGCCGCCGTGGCGCACCGAACCGTGACCTGCCCCGCCCTCGTCGCCGGTGCGCTCGCCGTCTTCGGCATTGCCGGCTGCACCGAGCCTGCCCGGACCAGCCAGCCCGCTTTCTACCGCGATCTCGGCTCGCCCTCGGCCCGGGTCGATGCAAATGAGGCGCGCGCCATGATCTCGGCCTACCGGATGAACCACGGGCTCGGCACGCTGAAACTTGATCCGGCCCTGGTCGAGGCTGCCGAGCAGGAGGCCGGCGCCATGGCCGCGGCCGACAAGCCAGTCCAGGCCGAAGCCGTCAAGGCGCGGCTGGCGCGGGCCGGCCAGCCGGGAGCGGAAGCCAATCTGTCCGCCGGCTATCGGCGGTTGGCCGAAGCTTTCTCGGGCTGGCGCGACTCGCCGCAGCACGACCGTGTCATGAAGACGCCGGGCGCCACCCGCATGGGCATTGCCACCGCCTATGCGCCGGGCTCGAAATATCAGGTCTACTGGGCACTGATCCTCGCCCCCTGAGGCAAGGCTGACGCGCTGAGACGAAGCTGCCTCAGGGTTTCGCGCCGAAGGGCAGCGGCGGTGCATCCGCCTTGAGGACGATCCCGACACGGCGGTTATAGGCGAGATAAGGATTGTCCTTGATCAGCGGCTCGGTGTCGCCCTTGCCGGTGACGGAGGCGAAGCGGTCATCCGGGACACCCGTATTGCTGAGGATCTCGCGGACCGCCGCGGCACGCGCCACGGAGAGCTCCCAGGGATTGCCTTCCGGGGCCGCTCCGGGACGTGGCGCCGCCGTATGGCCCGTGATCGCGATCTTGTTGGACATCCGCCGCAGCGTCGGGGCGACGGCCGCGAGCAGCTTGCGCATGCGCTCGTTCGGCTGCGCCGAGCCCTCGGCAAACATCGCCCGCCCATCCTGATCGACGAGCTGGATATCGATGCCMGCCTCGGAAACCTCCACCAGGATGTTACGCGAGAGCTCGGCGATCTCCGGCATCTCGCGCAGGGCCTGCCGGAGCGAGGCGGCCGCGAGCGCAAAGCCACGGTCATGCGTCGCCGAGACCAGGCCGTCTTCCTTCTGCTGGTTGTGGTTGGGCGCTGTCGTGTCGGACGCATCGCTGAGCGGCCGGATATAGGCGTTCTTGATATGGGTCTTGGTCGGGATGCCGTCGACCTCGACGATGCCGGCGAGCCGCATGTCGGTCTGTGTGCCGAAAGCCTCGCGCATCGAGCCCGCGACGATCTGGAGCTTGTTCTTGTCCTGGCTCGAATAGGCCGCGACCATGACGAAGAACGCCATCAGCAGCGCCATCAGATCGGCGAAGGTCACGAACCAGCCGTGACCGCCATGGCCGCCGCGATTTTTCTTCGCCATCGCTCAGGTTTCCGTCAGGCCGCTTGGGCCATCTCGGCCCGATGATGGTCGGGGAGATAGGCGAGCAGCATTTCGCGCACCAGCGTCGCGCTCTTGGCATCGCGCATCTGCAGGACGCCGTCGATGATCAGCGTGCGCGAGATCTCTTCTTCCTCGAGCTTGATATGCAGCTTGTCGGCGATTGGCAGCGTGAACATGTTCGCGACCATCGCTCCATAGAGCGTCGCGAGCAGCGCCGTCGCCATGGCGGGGCCAAGCTTGGACGGGTCGCTMATATTGGCGAACATCGTCACCATGCCGAGAATCGTGCCGATCATGCCCCAGGCCGGGGCGCAGTCGCCGATGGCGCGATAGACCTTCGAACCCTCGTCGAGCCGCTGCAGGAAGTTGTCGCGGTCACGCTCCATCGTGTCGCGGATGAACTCCTTGTCATAGCCGTCGGCGATGTAGCGCAGGCCCTGGGCCAGGAACGGATCGGAGACCTCGACGTTTTCCAGCGCGACAGGGCCGCTCTTGCGGGCGATCTCGGCGACGCGCGTGATCTCGTCGATCAACTCGCGCGGATGGATCGAGCGCATCGTGAAGGCGAAACGGAAGCCCATCGGAATGCCATGGGCAATCACGGTGAACGGGAAGCGCAGCATGGTCGCGGCCGAGGCACCACCGAAGATGATGATCGCGGCGTGCTTATCCCAATAGGCGGCGAAATTGCCACCATCGATCATGATCAGCGAAATGATTGTCGCGATACCGCCCAGAATGCCGACGCCGGTTGCGATATCCATTTAAGCCATCCTGATCCACGCAGATCCAGCACCCGCGCAGCGCCCTGTCTTGGCAGTCTGGTAACCATAGCGGGAGCGGTTTGAACGAAGCGTTAAGCTTGAGCACTTGCTCAGGCCCGCGGCTCGGATAATGCTCCGCGGATGTCCTTGTTTGCGCTCTATGCCCGCGTCCTCGGCGAACTCGGCCCCGAAAAGCGGCTGGGGCTGATCCTTGCGCTCGCCAATATCCTGCTGGCGGCCGCAGCCTTCGCCGAGCCGATTCTGTTCGGCACGCTGATCGACAGGTTGACCAGCATCCAGAGCTCCGGCCAGCGACCAAACTGGAGCGACATCAATGTCCTGATCGCGGCTTGGGTCGGCTTCGGGCTCTTCAATATCGGAGCCAGCGTTTTCGTCGCCCTCCATGCCGACCGGCTGGCCCATCGCCGCCGCCTCGCCGTGATGGCCGACTATTTCGAGCATGCCCTGACCCTGCCGCTGGCCTACCACACCCAGACTCATTCCGGCCGGGTGCTCAAGGTGATGCTGGAAGGCACCAGCGGCATGTGGGCGCTATGGCTCTCCTTCTTCCGCGAACACTGCGCCAGCTTCGTCGCGCTCTTCATCCTGCTGCCCTTCACCCTCTGGAAGAACTGGCAGCTCGGGCTGCTGCTGATCAGCCTCGTCGTGCTCTTTGGCACGCTGACGGCCTTCGTGCTGCGCAAGACCGAAAAGCTCCAGAGCAATGTCGAAGGTTACCACTCCAACCTTGCCGAACGCGCCTCGGACGCGCTCGGCAATGTCCCGGTGATCCAGAGCTTCACCCGCATCGAAGCGGAGGTACGCGGCCTGCGCTCCACCATCGCCAGCCTGCTGGAGGCGCAGCTTCCGGTGCTGTCCTGGTGGGCGATCGCGACGGTGGCAACCCGCGCCTCGGCAACGCTCACCGTGCTGGCGATCTTCGTCGTCGGCACCTGGCTCCTGATGATGGGGCAGACAACCGTCGGTGAAATCGTCACCTTCATGGGCTTCGCCACCATGCTGGTCGGCCGGCTTGAGCAGATCGTCTCCTTCGTGAACTTCATCTTCATGCAGGCGCCGAAGATGCGCGAATTCTTCGGGGTGCTCGACACCATGCCGGCCGTGCGCGATCTCCCGGGCGCGCCCGATGTCGGCCGCCTCGAGGGCCGCATCACCTTCGATGACGTTTCGTTCTCCTATGACGGCAAGCGCGCGGCGGTCGCCGACGTGTCCTTCGCCGTCGAGCCCGGCGAGACCATCGCCATTGTCGGCTCGACCGGCTCCGGCAAGTCGACCACGCTCGGCCTGCTGCACCGCGCCTTCGATCCGCAATCCGGCCGTATCCTCGCCGATGGCAGTGATATTCGGGACATCTCGCTGCTCAGCCTGCGCCGCAATATCGGCGTCGTCTTTCAGGAGCCGATGCTCTTCGCTCGCTCGATCCGCGAGAATCTCACCGTCGGCAAGCCCGACGCGACCGATGCCGAGATGCTTGAGGCGCTCGACCGGGCCCAGGCGACCGAAGTCATGGCGCGCCAGACCGACGGGCTCGACACCCTGGTTGGCGAACGCGGCCGCACGCTGTCTGGCGGCGAGCGCCAGCGCCTTTCGATCGCGCGCGCGCTCCTCAAGAACCCACCGATCCTGATTCTCGACGAAGCCACCTCCGCGCTCGACGCTGCCACGGAAGTGAAGCTCCAGAAGGCGCTCGACGAGGTGATGAAGGGCCGCACGACTTTCGTCATTGCGCACCGCCTGGCCACCATCCGCAACGCCAACCGGATTCTCGTTTTCGAGCAGGGCCGCGTCATCGAGATGGGCTCCTTCGACGAACTCGTCGCCAGGGGCGGACGCTTCGCCGCGCTCGCGCGGGCGCAGTATCTCGTCACCGACAAGCCGGTCGCGATGCTGGCAGAGGACGCGGTCAGCCCGCTCGCCCAGAAGCTCGCCGCCGATTGACCGCGTGCTGCACCGGACGGCCTTGGATCATCGGCTGTGCCGAAAACCGCAATCCATTGTTCGAGCCGATGCCTTAGATCATCGGACCGGATATCGTATCCAGTCCGATGATCTAACCCTTTGTCTTTGCATCGGCTTTTCCGAAAACCGCAATCCACTTTTCGGGCCGATGCCTTAGCGCGGCCTCTCCTTGTCCGGTTCGTGATGCAGACAGGGATCGAGCTTCACATGGTTGGGTCCGACCCGTTCGAAGCTGCCGCTGGCCACGACCCGGTCGCCGAGCTTGCTGCCATTCTCGGCATAGGTGACGCACAGAACCTGCGGATCCGGCGCATGACAGAGCGCGAGATAGACCAGCGCCCCGTCGGAGCGGACCATGGTCAACTCTCCCTCGACTTGGATGGTCGTGAGTTCGCCCTCCTTCCCTTCGAGCCCCCGCAGCGCCTGCCGCAGTTCGGAACAGGCCGCGCGCAAGCTCGGCTCGGGCTGCGCCCTGCCCTGATCCGCCGCGATCAGGGCCGTAACGAGGGCGGCGCCGCAGAGCAGCGAACGAAGGAGACGCTTGGTCATGCCCCAGCTGTCGCGCGGGTTTGCGGCGGGATTGCGAACGGGTTGCCGCGATAACCCTGGAGGTAATCGACTTCATTCCATCTGCAGGCGAAGGTCGCGACATCGGCAGACCAGCCCGGCTGACAACGAAGGGGATTTCACGATGAAGACCTACGCCATGGCCCACCTCACCCACGTCGCTCTGGGACCTGAGATCATTGGCTATCTCGAAGGTATCGATGCGACGCTGGCACCGTTCCAGGGGCGCTTCATCATCCATGGCGATCCGCCGGAGCTGCTGGAGGGCAGCTGGTCGGGCGACCTGATCGTGATCGAGTTCCCGAACCGTGCGGCCGCGAAGGCCTGGTACGAATCAGAGGCCTATCAGGCTATCCTGCCCTTGCGCATGCGCAATTCGTCCGGCGCGGTCTTTTTCATCGATGGTGTTTCGTCCGACCATCTGGCGACGGATGTGCTACGCCGACAGTGAATACTTGCGAATGAGGCGCGGCGGAGCCAACGATCCTCCGAGGCCGCGCGTATATCCCTCGGTCCATCGCCCGGCGTCCTCGCCGGGCGATGTCTCGTTTGTCGTCCGCCCGCCACAAGGATGGGGTCTGTCTTTGACCAGCATGATCATCCGCCTCATCTGCGCCTGGGCCTCGGTCCTTGCTTATCTGTTCTTCGGCAAGACGATTCTCGGGCAGCTTGGCTCCCCCGTCCTGTCCATGCTGATCTTTGCCTGGTTGCTCGGCATCATCGCCTGGTCGGCGATCGGCGTCGTGCATGAGGCGGAGGAACTGGCGCACAGGCTGGGCGAACCCTATGGCACGCTGATCCTGACGCTCTCGATCGTCATCATCGAGGTGGCGCTGATCGGGGCCGTGATGCTCGGGGCAACCGGGGCGCCGACACTTGGCCGCGACACGATGTTCGCCGTGCTGATGATCGTGCTCAACGGCGTCGTCGGCATCGGGCTGATCTTCGGCGGCCTGCGCCATTTCCAGCAGAGCTACAATCTGCAAGGTGCCACCGCCTATCTGGTCGTGATCATCCCGCTGACGGTCATCGCGCTGGTTCTGCCGAATTTCACCACCTCGACCAGCGACGGCACGCTGACCAACGTGCAGGCCATCTGCTTCTCGCTGTTCACCCTGGCGCTCTACGCGGCCTTCCTGATCCTGCAGACCGGCCGCCACAGCGATTTCTTCATCGAGCCTGACATGCCGGCACGCACCGGCGAAGCGCAGCCTCAGGTCGAAGGCGTCGGGCACGCCGCGTCCGGGAGCATCCTGCCCAATATCGGGCTGCTCCTGGCCAATATCCTGCCGATCGTCATCCTGGCGAAGAGCCTGGCGGCCGTGCTCGATTTCGGCATCGCCAAGCTCGACGCCCCCCCGGCGCTCGGCGGCATCCTGATCGCGATGGTCGTCTTCACGCCGGAATGCATTACGGCCCTGCGCGCGATCAATGCCAACCAGCTCCAGCGCGCGATCAATCTGTGCCTGGGTGCGGCAGCCTCGACGCTTGGCCTGACGGTGCCTGCCGTGCTGGGCATCGGCCTTCTCACCGGCCAGCCGGTCACGCTCGGCCTGTCGGCCACCAATATGGTCATCCTGGCGATGACGCTGATGCTGAGCACGCTGACTTTCACCGGCTCACGCACGACGATGCTGGAAGGCGCCGTGCATCTCTGCGTCTTCTTCGTCTTCCTGGTGCTAGTGTTCAGCCCGTAGCGGCGAGGGCAAGCGCCAGGGGGGTGATCCGGAGCGAGGTCACGCGGTTGCGGCTCTTGCGCACCACTTCGAACTTGAAGCCGTGGAAGGTGAAGGCCTGCCCGGCCTCGGGGATGGTGCGGGCCTCGTGAATGACGAGGCCGGCAATCGTTGTCGCCTCCTCGTCGGGCAGGTCCCAGTCCATCGCGCGGTTCAGGTCCCGGATCGGCACTCCGCCATCAACGACCACCGACCCATCCACCTGCTGGCGCAGGCCCGGCACCGCGATGTCATGTTCGTCGCGGATATCGCCGACGATTTCCTCGAGGATATCCTCGAGCGTCACCAGCCCCATCACCTCGCCATACTCGTCGACGACAAGCGCGAAATGGGTCTTGCGCGCCAGGAAGGCCTTGAGCTGATCAGGCAGCGAGGTCGTGACCGGGGTGAACCAGGGCGCGAGGGCGATCTGCGCCACGTCGAGCTTGCCGGCATCCCCGCCGGCAGCATCGAGCGCCCGCAGCAGGTCCTTGGCGTGCAGGATGCCGACAATGTTCTCCGGCTTGTCGCGCCAGAGCGGCATCCGCGTATAGGGCGAGGCCAGGACCTCGCGCACGATCGCTTCCGGTCCGATATCGAGATTGATCGTCCGCATCTTGGTGCGGTGGATCATCACGTCCTCGACGCCGAGCTCCTTCAGGTCGAGCAGCCCGCCGAGCATGTCGCGATCGGCCTTCTTGACCGCCCCCTCCTGGTGCATCAGGTCGACCTGACCACGCAGCTCTTCATTCGGTGAAAGGATCGACTGGTTCTCGTCGATACGGATGCCGAAGAGGCGCAGGAAGCGCCGAACAAACCATTCGATCGCCAGTGTCAGCGGGCCCAGCACGGCAACGACCCAGGCCACCGGCCGCGCCAGCCGCAGCGCCGCCTGGTCGGGCTTCGCGATCGCCGCTGTCTTCGGCATGATCTCCGCGAAGATGATCACGAGGACCGACATCACGGCCGTCGCATAGATCACCCCGGCATTGCCGAAGGCCGCGACCAGCACGCTGGTGGCGAAGGCCGAGGCACCGATATTGACGACATTGTTGCCGATCAGCATGGCGCCGATCAGCCGCTCCCGCGTCGCCAGCAGCCGCATCGCGATGCCGGCCCGTCGGCTTCCCGCCTTCTCCAGCGCGGCGATCCGGGCTTTCGAGGCAGCCGTCAGCGCCGTCTCGCTGCCCGAGAAGAAGGCTGATAGCAACAGGCAGATCAGGACGATCAGCGCGGCCAGCCAGGGGTTGATGTTCTCGAGCATGGTCCCAGCGTGCTCAGGCGGCCGCGAGCTCGGCCTCGATGAAGTCCCTGACCTCGTCCGCCGCGACGCCCGGCGCGATGAAGCTCTTGCCGATGCCGCGCGCCAGGATGAAGGTCAGCACGCCGCGCTTGACCTTCTTGTCCTGGGTCATCGCGGCAACGATCTCCTCCGTGCTGCCGGCCCCGCCCGGCACCTGCTGCAATCGGCTCGGCAGGCCGACGGCATCGAGATGCGCCGCGACCCGCCCTGCATCCTGTCCGGAACAAAGGCCGAGCCGCTGCGAGAAGCGGAAGGCGAGCGCAAGACCGATCGCCACCGCCTCGCCATGCACCAGCCGGTTCGCGTCATAGCCGGTTAGGCGCTCCAGCGCGTGAGCGAAGGTGTGGCCGAGATTGAGCAAGGCGCGGTCCCCCTCCTCGCGTTCGTCCCGTGCCACGATCGCCGCCTTGGCGCGGCAGGACACGGCGACAGCATGATCGCGCTCGGGTCCGCCTGCAATGATGCGGCTCCAGTTGACTTCGCACCAGTCGAAGAAATTCGGGTCGCCGATCAACCCGTATTTCACAACCTCGGCATAGCCAGCCTTGAACTCCCGCTCGCTCAGCGTATCGAGCAGCGCCGTGTCGGCAATGACCAGGGCTGGCTGGTGGAAGGCGCCGATCAGGTTCTTGCCATGCGAGGAGTTGATCCCTGTCTTGCCGCCGACCGAGGAATCGACCTGCGACAGCAACGTCGTCGGGATCTGCACGAAGCGCACGCCGCGCCTGAGCACGGCCGCCGCGAAACCGGTCAGGTCGCCGACCACACCGCCGCCAAAGGCGATGACGAGATCGTTGCGCTCGATCTTCGCAGCGAGCAGCGCGTCGCAAAGCGCCGCGAACCGAGCATAGGATTTCGATGCCTCGCCGGGCGGGATCTCGATCCGCGTGGTCGCGACGCCGGCCTGTTGGAGGCAGGTTTCGAAGGCGGGCGCATGCAGGCCGGCGACATGCTCGTCGGTGACCAGCGCCGCCTTGGCGCCAGGCGCGAAGCTGGCGATCAGGCTCGCCGCCTCGCAAAGCTGGTGGCGGCCGATATGGATGTCGTAGCTGCGCCCTTCGAGCGCAACGGGAACCACGATCCGCGCGCCGGACTTCTCGTTCGCAGGTTTGATCATGTCTTCGCTCTCAGCAGCTCAAAGGCTCTCAAGGGAACGCAAATGGCGATCGAGCGCGACTATCGCCTCCTCGACGACGACCTCATGGGGGTCATCGCGCGAGGTCACCGTTACATCAGCCAGTGCATAGACCGGTTCGCGCTCCGCCAGCATCCGCCGCATCGTCGCTTCAGGGTCGGCAGTCTGCAGCAAGGGCCGGTTGGAGCGCTTGCGCACCCGGCGCATCAGCACATCGGCATCCGCCTTGAGCCAGATCGAGATGCCGAGTTCGATGATGCGCTCCCGCGTTTCCGCGTTCATGAAGGCGCCGCCCCCGGTCGCGAGCACCAGCGGCGCGCGTGTCGCCAGAACCCGGCTGATGACGCGTCTCTCGCCGTCACGGAACTCGGTTTCGCCGCGCTGCGCGAAAATCTCGGGAATCGTCATGCCGGCCGCAGTTTCGATTTCGACGTCGGCGTCGACGAAAGCCAGGCCGAGCCGCGTTGCCAGCCGCCGCCCCACGGAACTCTTGCCCGAGCCCATCATGCCGACAAGCACGACTGCGCGCTTCCCGAGCAGACTGCGCAACTCGGAATTGTCCAGGTTCTCGATGGGGTCGGCTATTGTCATCGCGGCATTTCCTCGCAGCCGGTCTAGCATGAGCCGTCAGCCGACGTCATGCCCTCACGACGCTGATGAACCGGTCTGCACTTGCGCGAACCGCCAGGCATCGGGAATAACCGGATAGTCCTGAATCGGGGCAAGGTTCCAGGAGACATCCGGCCCGTGCCGACCCTCTTCAGATTCATCGCCTTTCTCGCCATCGTCGGCGGGCTGATCTTCGCCGGAATGATCGCGCTGGTCACCTTCGTCCAGCCCGAGCAGCGCGAGATGGTCGAGATCGTGCCACCGTCCAAGCTGCAGCAGCGATGAGCCGGCTGGCGCGCAGCCGGATCACGGCCTTTCTCGACATGCTCGCGGCGGAGCGCGGCGCGGCGAAGAACACGCTCGAGGCCTATGAGCGCGACCTCGACGACTATACCGGCTTCATCGCCGGCCGCGGCGACCTCGGCTCCATCGGCGCCCAGGACATCCGGGACTGGCTCGCCGATCTTGCAGCCCGTGGATTGAAGGCGTCATCGACGGCGCGCCGGCTTTCCGCGGTGCGCCAGTTCCATCGCTTCCTCTATACGGAAGGGCTGACGGGCGCCGACCCCTCCGCCGCGATCGACGGACCAAGGCAGGGCCGGCCGCTGCCCAAGGTCATTTCCGTCGCCGATGTCGATCGCCTGATCGAGACGGCGCGGCTCCTCAGCGAACGCGATGGTCTTACCCCGGCGGCACGGCTGAAGGCCCTGCGCATGCGCTGCCTGATCGAGATGCTCTACGCCACGGGCCTGCGCGTGTCCGAACTGATGGCGTTGCCGCTCTCAGCGGCAACGACGCGCGAGCGCTTCCTTGTCGTGCGCGGCAAGGGCAACAAGGACCGGCTGGTGCCGCTGAACGACGCTGCCCGCGAGGCCGCACGCAGCTATCTGGAGGCCCTGCGCCAGGCTGGAAGCGCGGACGGCCGCTGGCTCTTCCCGTCCGACGGCGAGAGTGGGCATCTGACGCGCCAGGCCTTTGGCCGCGACCTCAAGATGCTGGCCGGGGCAGCCGGCTTATCCGCGGCGCTGAGCCCGCACGTGCTGCGCCACGCCTTCGCCAGCCATCTGCTGCAGAACGGTGCGGATCTTCGCGTCGTGCAGGAACTGCTCGGCCATGCCGATATCGCCACGACCCAGATCTACACCCATGTCCTCGACGAGCGCCTGAAGAGCATGGTGCGCGACCTGCACCCCCTGGCCGACGAGAGCTGATCGCCAGGCCCCGGGAAGACCGGAATTGCGAGGCCGCCCCGATCAGCGCGGGCCTTCTGCAAGGGCGAGCGTGCCGAGGCGGGCGGCGACGGCCCTTGCCGCCATTTCGAGATCTCGGGGCCCTGAGCGGTGATCGAAAGTGCGCCAGGTCAGGGCGCTCTGGATCGGCGGCAGATCAATCTCGATGAACTCGACGCCAGGATGGGCGAAGTAGTTCCGGGCTCGCGAGGTCAAGGTCATGACGCATTGGCCGGCTGCGACCGCGACCAGCCCTTCTCGCACCGTCGCGATCTCGGGACCGTCGGCGATGGCCTGCCCCGACGGGGTCACACGCGGAAAATGATAGTTGCACCACTCGTCGGACGCTGCGCCGGCGGGCAATCGGACCATTCGCTCGTATTGCAGCTCTTCTGGATCCACCAGCTTGTTGGCCGCCAGGCGGTGTCCGCTCGGCACAACGAGCGTGCGTGCATCCTGGAAGAGAATGGCGCCTCGCGTCAGGCTGTGTGTCGCAAGCGGCAGCCGCGCCAGCGCCACGTCGACCTTGCCGTCCAGGACCGCCGATCCCTGGTTCAGATAGTTGAGCTCGACGAAGCGGAGCGAGATGTCGGGACGAGAGCGCGCGAATTCCGCAACCACCGCCGATGTGAGCTCGTAGAATCCACCGCCGAGATAGCCGACGAGCAATTCCGTCTGCTGGCCCTGAGCGCGTTTGCGCGCATCGCCAAGCGCCGCCCTGAGAGCATTGACCGGCGGTTCGAGATCCTTCAGCAGAGCTTGCCCGAGAGCTGTGAGCGATACGCGCCGGCTCGTCCGCTCAAACAGCCGACCTCCGAGATGGCTCTCGAGAGATTTGATCGACTCCGATACGACGGATTGCTTCACGCCCAGTGCTTCGGCGGCCTGGCCGAAGTGCAGCCGGTGAGCCACGGCCAGGAAGCAATCGAGTTTGCGGAGATCCATGGCGCCTGATCAATCGGGAATACCGATTGATAAAGTTGTTTTGCGGCGTTGATCAAGAGGCACCATTCGCCAAAACCTCTTGAAAATACATCCGCTCCCGCAGCCAGCGCCAAGGCGGATCAGGAGGACAGGCGAATGGACGTTTCAACCACCCCCGTGGAATTTCGCGCCGGTGAGGATGTCATTCGCGGCTCCTTCCATCTGCCGTCGACGAGCGGACCGCTTCCCGCCGTTGCCCTCGGACACGGCTGGGGAATGGTCGCGGGCGGTGATCTCGAGGACTATGCCCGCATCATTGCGGCACAGGGCATCGCCTGCCTGACCTTCGATTATCGGCGGCTCGGCAAGAGCTCCGGACTGCCCCGCCAGGAGATCGATCCCGCCTGGCAGCAGGAGGACTATAGGACTGCGGTCACCTATCTTTGTTCGCGCCCCGACGTCGACGTGCAGCGCATCGGGATCTGGGGAACCAGCTACAGCGGAGGCCATGTCCTCGTAGTCGGTGCCACCGATCGCCGGGTGAAATGCGTCGTGAGCCAGGTTCCGACGATCAGCGGCTACCTGTCCGGCCTGCGGAAGGTCCATCCGCGCCACGCCGAGACGCTCCAGCGCTTTTTCGCGGATGACCGGTTGGCGCGCCTGAACGGACAACCGCCAGGCACGATGCGCGAGGTCGGGCAGGATGAAGGGCCGGACGTCGCCTATCCCGGCGCGGAATCATACGACTACATGATCGGACAGGCCGCGCGCTGCCCCGAATGGCGCAACGAAGTGACCATCCGATCTCTCGAACTCGCGCGCAGCTACGAGCCAGGTCAATGGGTGTCGCGGATCGGGCCCGCAGCGCTCCTGATGATCGTTGCCGACAACGACCTTCAGACGCCGACCGATCTTCAACTCGACGCCTTCACCCAGGCGCGCGAGCCCAAGGAATTGCTGCTGCTCCAGGGCGGCCATTACTCCGCCTACCAGCAGCATTTCGAGACGACGAGCAGCGCGGCAGCGCGCTGGTTCTCGACCCATCTCTAAACAGAACGGCCAAAGAGCCACCAGGGAGGAATTCATGTCAGCCGATATTCTGGCGGGCGGCGAGGCCGCGCGTCCGCACGATCGTGTCGCTAGGAGCAAATCGCTCCAGTCGCTCCGAGCCGCCGCCGTCGGGAATCTGCTCGAGTGGTTCGACTGGACGCTCTATGGCACCTTCGCCGTCTATCTCGCAGCCAACTTCTTCGAGAAGACGGACTCCACATCCGCGCTGCTCTCGACGCTCGCCGTCTTTGCGGTTGGTTTCGTTGCGAGACCGATCGGCGGCATCATCTTTGGGCGCTTCGGCGATCKGATCGGCCGCAAGAACACCCTGATCGTGACGATGTCGACGATGGCTGCGGCCAGCCTGATGATCGCCCTCATCCCCTCCTACGCGAGCATCGGAATCTGGGCGTCGGCGCTGTTGCTGATCGCACGCCTGCTGCAGGGCCTGGCGCATGGCGGAGAGTCCGGCGTCTCCTATGCCTATGTTGCAGAGATCGCTCCCGCCGAAAGGCGCGGCCTTTGGGCAAGCAGCGTCTTCATCAGCGTGACGCTCGGCGTCATGGCGGCGACCCTCCTCGGTATCGTGCTGACGTCGCTATTCTCGCCGGCGGACATGATGGCCTATGGCTGGCGTCTCGGCTTCGCCTTCGGTGGTATCCTCGGTCTGTTCGCGCTCTACATGCGCCGCGCCGCGCATGAGTCCCCGGTCTATGACGCGGACGAAGCCACACCTGCGGTTGTCGCGCCGATGAATGGCCGCGACAAACTCCAGATCCTGCTGAAGGTGGTCTTCTTCTCGGCCGGCTCCAATGTCGCCTACTACACCTGGGTGACCTTCGCTCCGAGCTTTGCGATCTCCGCGCGCGGAATGGATGCCCGCGGAGCCCTCATCGCGAGCCTGCTCGCTCAACTCGTCGTTCTCTGTCTGCTGCCCTTGTTCGGGCACCTCGCAGACAAGGTCGGCCGCAAGCCGATGGTGTTCATCTATGGGCTCGGACTGATCCTGGCTCCGATCCCGGTCGCAGCGATTCTGACAAACGAGCCCTGGACCCTCTTCCTCTCTCAAGGCATCGGCCTGGCCGTCTGGGCGATCATCGCCTCGATCTACCCGACCCTGATCGCAGAGCAGATCCCGACCCAGCAGCGGGCGCTCGGAGTCGGCTTCCTGTCGTCGCTTTCGGTCGCGATTTTCGGAGGCACGGCCCCTTATCTCAACGCCTGGCTGAGCTCGATCGGACTGTCCTGGGTGTTCTCGCTCTACATCATGGTCCTCGGCGCCCTCGCCGTCATCGCCGCCATCATGATCCGCGAAACCCGCGGCGTCCCCCTCAGCCAGATCCGCAGCGGTCGCTGACCAACCGGGCCGCACAGCGTGCGGCCCATTCTTCCAGGAACGGGAACCATGCAGGATTGCCAGAAGGCCCATCGGGGCAAGATCGCCGTCGTGACCGGCGCGAGCGGCGGCATTGGAGCAGCCATCTGCGCGAAGCTGAATGCCGAAGGCGCCAGGGTCGTTGCGCTCGACCGCCAGGACGGACCAGGGTCGGCCGGCATCGATCGCCGGATCGTCGACATCGCGAATACGGCCGCCCTGCAGGATACCGTCGCGCAGATCGCAGCCGATCACGGCCGCATCGACATCTGGGTGAACAACGCGGGCTTCCTGGAACGCCAGGCCGCACTCGACATCACGGTCGATGACTGGAGCAAGTCGATCGACGTCAATCTGACGGCGGCATTCTTCGGGGCACAGGCCGCTGCGCGGGTCATGAAGGACGGCGGCGGTGGTTCGATCGTCAACCTCTCAAGCTATGCCGGCCTGAAGGCCCGGCCCAACTGCGCTCATTATGCTGCTGCCAAGGCCGCAATCGCGCATCTGACGTCCTGTCTCGCGATCGAGTGGGGCCCCCTGAACATTCGCGTCAACGCCATCGCCCCCGGCTATATCGAGACCCCGATGAGCGCATGGATGCATGCCGATCCCGAGCAGAAGGCGATCTATCTTGGTCGGACGCCACTCGGACGCATGGGGCAGCCGACAGAGATCGCGGATTCCGTGAGCTTCCTCGCTTCCGATGCCGCCGGCTACATCACCGGCCACGTTCTGGGTGTCGACGGAGGCATCGGCAGGTCATGAGTTCGTCCTTCTGGCAGGATCGGGTCTTCGTCGTCACCGGTGGGGCAAGGGGGCAAGGCGCTGCCGAGGTGTCCCGCCTTCTTGCGGCCGGCGCGAAGGTCGTGGTCGCCGACGTGCTTGGCCCCGACGACCCGCATTGGTCAGTGCTCGGCKACACAGCGGACAGGCTGAGTGTCGTCACGGCCGACATATCGCGGGAGGAATCCTGGGCCGAGATCCTCGCCGCAGCCGGCACACTCGGAGGCTCGCTCTCGGGGCTGGTCAACAACGCCGGCATCACGCTGCGCAAGACCGTTACGGAGACCACGCATGACGAGTGGCTGGCCGTGCTGAACGTCAACCTCAATGCCGCCTTCCTGGGTATCCGGCACCTGGCGCCGCACATGGCCGACGGCGGGTCGATCGTGAACGTGTCTTCCACGGCTGGCCTCACCGGCTATTTCAGCGCCGCCTACACCGCCAGCAAATGGGGGCTGCGCGGTCTCGCGAAGGCGGCTGCCATCGAACTGGCGGCTCGGGGAATTCGGGTGAACACGATCTGCCCGGGGCTGGTCGATACCCCGATGATCAATCAGCCCAACGGAGGCTACGACGCTCAGCGCGCAACCGCCTTCTTCGAAGGGAACCGGATGATGACGCCACTCGCGCGTGGTGCCGACCCGGACGAGATCGCCGGCGCGGTGATGTTCCTGCTCGGACCCGATAGCCGCTTCATCACCGGCACGGATCTCGCCGTCGATGGTGGCATGATCGGCGCCGGTATCTACACGAAGATCGGGCGCGACGTCGGGACTGTACAGCCCGCGTAGCCACGACCGCGGCGCGCACCAGTAATCGCGAAGGGCAGAATCTCCCTGTGTCATGCGACGTTGACGAGCATAGAAAACAATCACCGACGCCTGGTCACAAACCAGCGACGGATCGGTCAGGACGGTGCCGATCGCGCCGCCCTGCCGCCATGGCCGATCAATTTGCCGTGTAGACCAGCTCGCGCTCCGCCTTGGGCGGAAGGAACTGGCGCGAAAAGATCTCTTCGGGCTTCGGCTTGCGGGCGAGCTGATAGCCCTCGGCAATGATGTCGATGGCGCGCGCCATGCGGTCGTCCTTGGTGTCGCCGACACCGATTTCCTTCATTTCCGGCGAGACGATCAGCTCGCTGAAGGAGTATTGCAGCCGCTTCTTCTCGACAGCCTCGTTGACGAGATTGTCGAAATTCATCACGCCCTTCATGCCGAGGGCCTGGTCCTTAGCGATCTCGATCATGGCCTTGTTGGTCGCACGAACGAGCCCTGCCACCGCCTTGGGGTTATCCTTCAGCAGCTTCTGCGAGACCATCAGCCCGTTGGAATAGAGGTCGAGCCCGTAATCCCCGAAGCTCAGCCAGTTGAAATCCTTGTCGGGATCCTGCCGGTTGAGAAGCAGGTTGAAGTAGCCGGTGATGTTGAAGACGAGCGCGCCGTCGACATCGCCCTTGATCAGCAGCGGCTCCTGCAGGTTGGGCGCCATGTTCGAGAGCTTGATCTTGCTGATGTCGAGGCCATTCTTGCGGGCGAAGACCTCGAGCAGCCGGGTCGTCGGGGTGCCCTGTGCCCCACCCAATGTCTTGCCTTCGAGGTCCTTCGGTGTGGTGATGCCGGTCGCCTTCTTGCTCGAGATGGCGAAGGGCGGCCGGTTCCAGATCATGTACACCATCACCGGCGCTTCGCCCGGCTTGGCAGCCGCGTTCTGGATGATGGCGTTGACGTCGCCGAAGCCGGCGTCATAGGCGCCGCCCATGATGCGCGTCACCGTCGCGCCCGAACCCTCGCCCTGGTCGATCACGACGTTCAAGCCCTCTGCCTTGTAGTAGCCCTTGTCACGGGCGACGAAGAACACCGCATCGGAGCCCTGGGTCTTCCAGCCCAGCGTGAACTTGAGCGTCGTCTCCTGCGCCATGGCGGAGTTGGCCAGTGCAAGGCCTGCGAACAGCGTCGCGGTCAACGTCTTGAGCATCCTCATGTCCCCTCTGGTTGATACGAATTGGATCAGGCGGCAGCGAAGTCGTTCTTGCGATTGGCCCAGCCGGTGACACGCATCTCGATCAGCGAGAACGCGGCGTAGAGCGCGACTCCCAGGCCGGCGAGGATGAAGAGCCCGGCAAAGACCAGCGGCACGTTGAAATTCGACGAGGCGCTCATCATCACGTTGCCGATGCCGCGATTGGAGGCGACGGTTTCCGCCAGCACGGTGCCGACGAAGGCATAGGTGATCGCGACCTTCAGCGAGGCGAAGAAGAACGGCATCGTCCGCGGCAGGCCGACATTCCACAGGATGTCGAGCTTGCTGGCGCCGAGCGCCTTCAGCACGTCCTCCATTTCCGGCTCGGTGGTGGCAAGCCCGGTCGCAATATTGACGGCGATCGGGAAGAAGCACATCGCGAGCGAGGTCAGCACGGCCGGGACTGTGCCGGAGCCGAACCAGAGCACGAAGATCGGCACGACCGCGACCTTGGGGATCGAGGAGAAGCCGATCAGTAGCGGATAGACCGTGTCATAGGCCGTGCGCGACACCCCGATCGTCGCACCAAGGAAGACCCCGAGCAGGACGCCGAGGACGAAGCCGGCCATCGTCGTCGCCAGCGTCTGCAGGATATGGGGCCAGAGAACAGGGAAGCGCGCGAGAAGCGTAGCGAAGACCTGGCTTGGCCGCGGCAGGATCAGGTCCGACACGCCCGCGAGCAGGCAGAACAGCTCCCAGGACGCGAAGAAGAGCGCGATCAGCGCCGCTGCCCAGAACTTGCGCTTGAACTCGCTCATCTCATGCACCGTCCTGGCTTGCCGGCGCCGAGCGGGCATCAACAATGAAGTCACGCAAGCGCTGGTTCAGCGCCACGAAATCCGGCTCGAAGCTCATGGCGATGGTGCGCGGGCGTGCAAACGCAACCTCGCTGTCGTCGAGGATGCGGCCGGGCCGCGCGCTCATCACGCAGATGCGGCTCGCCAGGAATCCGGCCTCGCGCAGATCATGCGTCACCAGCAGCACGGTCGGACGGTGAGCCAGCCAAAGATCCTGCAGGATCGCCCAAAGTTCCTCGCGCGTGAACTGATCGAGAGCGCCAAAGGGCTCATCGAGCAGCAGCATGCGCGGCTCATGGATCAACGCTCGGCAAAGATTGGCCCGCTGAAGCATGCCGCCTGAGAGTTGCCAGGGATATTTGCTGGCAAATCCCTGCAATCCGACTTGCGCCAGCAATGCATGCGCCTTGTCGCGGAAAGCAGCGCGTTTCTCCCGCCGATAACGCGAGCGGAAAGGCTGGACGATCTTCAAGGGCAACATGACGTTCTGTTCGATCGTCAGCCAGGGCAACATGGTCGGGTTCTGGAATGCCATCCCGATCCTGAGCGCCTTCGCCGCAACCTCGCGGCCACCCACGATGACGACGCCCGTCGTCGGCTGCACGAGCCCGCTGACGAGCTTCAGGATCGTCGACTTGCCGCAACCCGACGGGCCGACCAGCGCGAGGAACTCACCGTCCTGGATACGCAGGGTCGTCTCCGCCAAGGCGGGAACGGCGTTTGCGCCCCGCCCGAAGGTGACGCTCGTCTGCGACAGTTCGATCGCCGAGCCCGGCCGTGTCATGGTGCCCTGTGCCATGATCGCATCAGGAGCCGAGACGATAGGGAGTGTGGCTATCGCGAGGTTCATTCCCAAAAGTGCATGCAATCATGATGCCATCTTGTATTCTATCCGGCGGCTCCCGATCCGAGCAGATTGCAGAGTTTGGAACCGAGGCGCTAAGAGGGGTGGCTTCACACGCGGACACGGGACATGGCGCGCGACAAGGCCGAAGACAGCCCATCGGACAAGGTCGGAACGATCTGCCGGGCGTTGCGGCGTGCGATCATCGAGCAGGCGCTCGAGCCTGGCGCCAAACTGCCGGAGGATGCGCTCGGGGAACGCTTTGGCGTGAGCCGCACGATCGCGCGCCACGCGCTCGGCCAGCTCGCGGCCGAGGGCCTGGTGGAATTACGCCGCAACCGCATCGCCGTCGTCGCCACCCCGAGCTGGCAAGAGGCGCGCGACACCTTCGATATTCGGATCCAGCTCGAGCGCCTCGTCGTGCGCCAGCTCGCAGGCAGGTTGAGCAAGGCCCAGCTCACGGCGCTACGCGCTCATATCGATCAGGAAGACGCGGCACGCGGTGGGCCCGACGCGGTCTCGATCCGGCTCGCCACCGAATTCCACATCCTTCTCGCCACCATGACGGAAAGCGCGATCATGATCCGCTATGTCAGCGAGATCGCCTATCGCTGTTGCCTGACGCTATCGCTGTTCAGCCGCCCGCATTCCTCGGAATGCGCAATCAATGAGCATCGCCTGCTCATCGATGCGCTTGAAAGCGGCGATGCGGAGAAGGTGATGAGCTTGATGCATCACCACCTCGATTCGGTGGCGGAGCGGGCCCTCGTCGCGCAGGCCAAGCCGCGCGGCCGCGACATCATGGATATCCTGGCGCCCTATGCTGACGCGCCGGTCACGCGATCCACCGTCCGCAAGCGGCGCCTGGACGCAGCGGAATAGCGCTGCCCGCGGCGATGCCGTGCGGCTGCAGGATCGAGGCAACATTCTCGTTCCAGACATCCCGGCGACAGCGGGCCCCCGAGCCAGGCGCCTGGCTCGGGGGCCCGTGACCCCCACGGGTTCATGGCGACGCCTGACTATCTCGCCTCCTCTCGCGCCTTCCCCTCCTCGCCGCAGCCATGGCTCAACGGCGGTGCGTCGGAGAGCATCATCCCGGCACATTAAGTGCATGCATGTTTTCGATCCATTCAATGCCGATTCCGAAGCAGCATCATGCCGTCCGACACAGCTCTCGATCTCGTCTTCCGCCAGGCCGCCATTGCGGGATGCGAGCGGCCGCAGGACATCGGAGTCAGCGCCGGTCGTATCGTCGCCATGGCACCAAATCTCGTCACCGATGCACCGGCCCATGACGTCGGTGGCCGCCTTGTCGTGCCAGGTTTCGTCGACAGCCATATCCATCTCGACAAGGCCTGCTTGCTTGGCCGCTGCGGCCACTCCCATGGCGGGCTCAGCAACGCCATTGCGGCTGTGGCCGCGATGAAACGGGACTTTAGCGTGACCGATGTCTACGAGCGCGGCGCTTGCGTGCTCGACAAGGCAATCGCGAAGGGCACGACCCGCATGCGCACTCATGTCGAGGTCGATCCCCGTGCCGGGATTCGGAGCTTTCAGGCGATCAAGGCCTTGAGAACCGACTATGCCTGGGCGCTCGATCTTTCGATCTGCGTCTTCCCACAAGAGGGCTTGACCAACGACCCGGGCACGGAGGCGCTGCTGCTTGCAGCGTTACGCGATGGCGCCGACCTCCTCGGCGGCTGCCCCTATACTGATACCGACCCGGTTGCCCAGATCGACCGTCTCTTCGCACTGGCAAGGGAATTTGACGTCGACCTCGACTTCCATCTCGACTTCGACCTCGATCCGAGCTGGATGCATCTCGACGAAGTCTGCCGCCAGTCTGAGCACCATCGCTGGCAGGGTCGCGTCACA
The DNA here is from genome assembly GCF_056396005.1 of Allobosea sp. 05T439. Classification (NCBI taxonomy): domain Bacteria; kingdom Pseudomonadati; phylum Pseudomonadota; class Alphaproteobacteria; order Hyphomicrobiales; family Alloboseaceae; genus Allobosea; species Allobosea sp. 05T439. Next base: position 152,994 of record NZ_JBFTKP010000007.1, read on the forward strand.
ATTGGCCATGTCAGCAAACTATCGATGGTCGATCCGGAAACGCTGGCTGTGATCGGGCACCGGCTTTCCGATTCCGGAGTTGCACTGACTGTGCTCCCGGCGACAGACCTGTATTTGATGGGGCGGCAATCGGCCTACGCTCAGCCGCGCGGGCTCGCACCAGCCCATCGTCTCGCCGCGCAAGGTGTGGTCTGCTCGATCGCGACCAACAACGTTCTCAATCCCTTCACCCCTTTCGGTGACTGTTCGCTGCTCCGCATGGCGAATCTCTATGCCAATGTCGCGCAATGCGGGCCGGGCGATTTTCCGTGCTGTCTGGACCTGATCACGACGCTGCCTGCGCGGCTGATGCGGCTGCCTGACTACGGGATCGCGGTTGGGAATCCCGCGGATCTTGTCATTCTCGATGCCAAGACCCCAACCGATGCGCTGGCAGAGATTGCCGAGCCCATCACTGGCTTCAAGCGCGGACGGCTCAGTTTCGAACGCCCCCGAGCGTCGTTGAACAGATTGGCTGCAACGAACGGCGTCCTGCCAAGGCCCGTCGCTCTCTCAGGCGGTTGAGCGCTCCGTATTCCGATATCTGCCGCGCGGGGAGCGATTGGCTACCTTGGGAAGAATACCCCCGCGAGCCCTCGCAAAGAAATCCTGCGGGCCCCATCTGGCCGCCCTTCAGGATGATCTCATGGTCGGCAAGCCGCAGGTCGTCGCTATAAGCGCGGCAGAGCGGCGCGCCATGCACACAGGGTGCCAGATAGGACGGACCCCAGATGTCAAGGGATTGGATCGCTGAGCTTCGGGCTCCGTTGCACGGAGGCTTGGCCGACCCGCTCAAGCCTGGCCCCCGGCCACAGGGAGCCATGTGAAAGGCAGTTGCATCAACGCGCGCGCTCCGTTAAACGTTTTACTGTAAAACGTTTAACAGGCCATGCGGTGAGCTCGAAACGTGTCACGATCAAGGAGGTAGCGGCGCTCGCTGGCGTGTCTATCGCCACGGTGTCGAACGTCTTCAGCGGCAACAAGCCGGTCAATGCCGATCTCCAGGAGCGGGTCCAGAAGGCGGCCCGCGAGCTGTCCTACCAAGTCGACCGCGCTGCCTCTCAGCTCCGTTCGGGCCAGGCAAAGGTCGTGGGCGTACTCGTTCCGGATCTGGACGACGTGTTCTTCACCTCCCTGGTCTCGCAGCTCGAAGTGATGGCGCAGGCGGACGGATATGACATCATCGTCGCCAATTCGCGTGACGACATCGCTTTGGAACAATCGCGGCTGCGTGCCCTGCTGGCCTGGCGCCCTTCCGGCCTGATCGCGATTCCCTGCAGCGACGGCATGCCCGCAGGACTCGAGCGCGAGATCGGTCGCCTGCCGATGGTTTTCGCGGATCGCGTGCCGCCCGAAGGCTGCATCGTCGACACGGTCGCAATCGATAATCGAGAAGCCGGTGAGATCGCGGCAAGGCATCTGTTGGGCAGGGGTCATCGTGACATCGTCGTCGCCGCCTCAAGCCTCGGAATTTCACCGATCCGCGAGCGCACGCGCGGCGCCTGCGACCTGATTCGTGCGACGATCGGCCACGAGCCGACCGTCATCGAACTCGGTTCCAATGCCGAGCGCGGGGCCGGCGCCTTCCTGCATTGGCTCGAGCGACACCGGCGGCCGAGCGCAGTCATCGCCCTGACCAACGTCACGACGCTCAGCGCGCTCTCGGCGCTGGCCCGTCTGCGGGTCGATATTCCCGATCCGGTCTCCGTGGTCGGTTTCGACGACTATCCCTGGATGAGCGCGCGCAAGACCGGCCTCACCGCAATTCGGCAGCCGATCGCGGAGATCGCCGCAGCCGCCTGGCAGCGCCTGCGCGCGCGCATGGCGGGCGACGGCTCGGCGCCGCAGCGCATCGTACTGCAGACCAGCCTGCAGGTCCGCGAGTCCGTCCGCGATCTCGTGCCCGCGGCGGACGATGGTCGCGACAGCGATAGCCCCGAACCGCTTCTGAACCCGGAGACGGCGATCTCTGCGCCCAAAGCCATGCATTGACGGACAACTCCATGTCCGCGCCACCGGGCCAAGAGAGCCTGGATCGAAAGAAGTCCTGGAGGAAAGAGTGCAGCCTGAAAAAACGGCACGGATTCTGCCGCTGCTCGCGCCGGTCCATCTGCTCATCCTGAGCGTGATCGTGCTGCCGTCGCTCTATGTGATGTGGCTCAGCCTGAACACCTCGAGCTTCGGCCAGGCGCCGAGCTTCGTCGGGCTTCAGAATTATATGCGTGTCCTCGCGGACCCGGCCTTTCACAGCGCGCTGCTGAACACGGTCGTGCTCGTCGTCGTGGCCGTCCACCTCGAACTGGCCGTCGGGCTCGGCATGGCGCTGCTTTTCGCCAGTGGCCTGCCGTTTCGCCGCTTCCTTCTCGTCGCCGTGCTCGCGCCCTATGCCGTCAGCGAGGTCACCGCCGTGGTGATGTGGCGCTTCCTGTTCGATCCCGATGCCGGGCCGGTCACGCTGGCCTTGCGGGCATTGAGCCTGCCGACGCTGGATTGGTCCTTCGAACCGTCGCACGCCATGGTGCTGATCGGGCTGCTGACGGTCTGGCTGCATCTGCCCTTTACCTTCGTGATCGTCTATGCGGCACGCCTCGCCATCCCCGCCCAGCTCTACGAGGCGGCGCGGATCGACGGAGCCACGCGCTGGCAGGCCTTCCGGCGTGTGACACTGCCACTGCTCGGCCCGGCGATGCTGATCGCGCTGCTCTTCCGCTACATCTTCGCCTTCCGCCTGTTCTCGGAGGCGTGGCTGCTGACCAAGGGCGGACCGGCGCGCTCGACCGAAGTCGTGGCGATCTATCTCTATCAGGAGGCGTTCAGCTTCAACGCCTTCGGGTCGGCGGCGGCGACCGCCTGGATCATGGTCGTGGTCTCGCTGCTGCTCGCGGCCGGCTATGTTCTTCTGCTGCGACGGGKAGGCCTCTCCCATGCGCACTGAGCGTCTCCTCATCGGGGCCGGCAAGGCTCTCGCCGTCGCGGCGATCCTGTTCTGGTCGCTGTTTCCGATCCTCTTCATCGCCGTTTCGTCGCTGAAGCCGGGTCAGGACATTTTCGCGGTTCCGCCGAAATGGCTCTTCACGCCGACGCTGAAGCACTACGCCGAACTCTGGCGGTCCTGGGGTGTCTTCTTCGAAGCTCTGCTGAACAGCCTGCTGATCACGGTCGGCGCGACGCTGCTCGCGATCATCGCCAGCGCCTGTGCGGGCTATGTCTATTCCCGCCATTCCAGCCGATGGCTGGGAGCCAGCATCGTCGGACTGATCGTCGTACGCCTCATCCCGCCGATCGTGGTGACGCTGCCGCTGTTCCCGATCGTCAACGCACTTGGCCTCAGCGACACCCATCTCGTGCTGATCCTGCTCTACGCGACCTTCTTCGTGTCGCTCGGGACGGTGCTGATGCGCACCTTCATGGACCAGATCCCGCGCGAGCTCGACGAGGCTGCCTCGATCGACGGCGCCAGCCGCATGACGATCCTGCGCAAGATCATCGCGCCACTGGCGATGCCGGGCGTTCTCGCCGTCGCGGTCTTCGTGATCGTCTTCTCCTGGAACGAGTTCCTGTTCGCCTTCATCTTCACGGCGACGCGCGCCAAGACCGCGCCGCTCGTCATCTCGGAGATGATCGGCTMCATCGACGGCGTCGACTGGGGGATCCTCTTTGCCGCCTCGACGGTGCAGCTCGTGCCCGTCCTGCTCTTCGTCGTCTTCATGAACCGCTATCTCGTGGCCGGCCTCACCGCCGGTTCGACGAAGGGGTAGCCAATCAAAAAAGGGAGGAAGCCATGTCGAACAAGCCTGCAACAGACGTGACACGCCGCGGTTTCATGGCCGGCGCTGCCGGCGCCGCGGCCGCGCTCGCAACCGGGCCTGCCCTGGCCGCCGGCAAGACGCTGAACGTGCTGAGCCACAAGGTCCATCAGACCGTGCTCGGCAGCGGCGACAGTGACCTGCTGAAGGACTGGCGCAAGGCCAATGATGCCGAGATCACCTTCACCACCTTCGACTCCAACCCGCTGCAGGACCGGCTCTTCCGGGAGGCGAGCCTGAAGGAGACCGAGTACGGGGTTGGCTATCTCATCGACAACCGGCCGACCTCTCAGATCGCCGCCCTGTTCGAGCCGCTGGACGCTCTTCAGAAGCAGGACCCGATCGAGGATTTCGGCGATATCGCGCCTGGTCTCGTGCAGGGCATGACGGTCGACGGCAAGCTGATCGGCATCCCGGTGCGTCATGCGACGCAGGGCCTGTTCTACAACGAGGCCCTGCTCGATGAGGCCGGGATCTCGGCGCCGCCGACGACCCTCGAAGAGCTGATCGAGCAGGCCAAAAAGACGACCTTCACCTCCAAGGCCGGTACGCCGGTAACCGGCATGGTGCTGGCGAGCGATCTCGCCGTCTTCCCCGTGATGTTTGCCCGCGCCTATGGCGGAGACTTCATCAGTCCTGATCTCAAGTTGGTCCCGGACCGTGCCGCTCTGGAAAGCGGGCTCGCGGCTTTGCGCGGCATGTTCGAATCCGGAAGCCTGCCGCGCAGCTATGCGACGACCAAGAACGACGATCAGGTGACCTGGCTGCAACAGGGCCGTGCCGCCTTCACCGTCCTGCCTTTCGCCCGCGGCGCGCAGCTCAACAATCCCGAGCAGAGTAAGTTTGCGGGCAAGATCAAGGCGGTCGAGTTCCCGATCGCCGCCGGGCTCAAGGGCAAGATGCCGATGGCCTCCGTGGTCGAAGCCTGGGCGATGTCGATCCCGAAGAATGCCAAGGACAAGGCGCTGGCCTGGAGCTTCATCAGGGAAGTGTCGAGCAAGCGCGTGACGCTCGGCATGGCCGTCAACGGCAATGGCCCGGTGCGCGTCTCGACCTATGCCGATGAAAGCCTGAAGGCCAAAAACGCTCTCGCCGCCACAGAAGCCAGGGTGCTGGCGACGGCGCGCGGCGCCTTCCCGCCATTTCCCGAGGCGGCCCGAGCGCAGGCGACGTTCCTTGAGGAGGTCCAACTCGCCGTGCTCGGACGCAAGCCCGTCAAGGACGCAGTCGGCGCCATCATCGAGCGCGTCAAGCCGATGATGCCGGCCTGATTGAACGACAACGGCCGGCGCCTCGGCGCCGGCCCCGCACCACGATCGAACGATGCCAATGGAAGGAAATCGCCTCATGTCCACCACAGGGGTTCGCTTCATCGAGGAGCCGGCGCGCTCCATCCCCGTTTCAGCCGATTATGACGTGCTCGTCGTCGGCGGCGGGCCGTCCGKAATCACCGCTGCCCTGGCCGCAGCCGAAGACGGTCTCCGCGTCGGGCTCATCGAAAGCCGCAGTTTCGTCGGCGGCAATATGACGATCGGCCTGCCGGTGCTCGGTTTCCTCGGCCAGAAGGGCAACCAGATCATCGACGGACTGCCGCAGAAATTCATCGAACGCCTGCGCAATGAGCGGGATGGCGCGAGCGAGCATCGGCCCTGCCCGCTGCATATGGGCATCACGCTGGTCGAACCCGAAGCGGTCAAGACCGTGGCGCTCGAGATGCTGACCGAGGCCGGCGTCGATGTGCTGTTCTACACCTTCTTCGCCGGCGCGCTTGTCGAGAACGACATCATTCGCGGCGTCATCACGGAGAGCAAGACCGGCCGCATCGCCATCCTCGCCAAGGTCGTCATCGACTGCAGCGGCGATGCCGACGTCGCCTACAGCGCCGGCGTGCCCACGGAGAAGGGCAATGCCGACGGCGGCATGCAGCCGCCGACGCTGATGTTCTGCCTGGCCGGCGTCGACACCGATGCGCTTCGGATGAGCATCGCAAATGCTCCGCCGGAAGCACGCACCTACCTCACCGACTTCATTCCCGCCGAGTATTTCGGCCAGAACCGGCAGTTCATCGTCGTCGGCATGCGTGAGCTGATGGCCAAGGCCAAGGCCGAGCGCGGCCTGCAGATCCCGAACGAGCGGACCATCATCATCACCGGTCTGAAGAAGGGCGAGGTCTGGATCAACATGACCCGCGTCAAGGGCACGGATGGAACCAACGCCCGCAGCCTGACCAAGGGCGAGATCGAAGGTCGCGCCCAGATCGACGATATCGTCACCTATCTCGTCAATTACGTGCCGGGCTTCGAGAAGGCCTATTTCACCAAGACCGCGCCTTTCCTGGGCATCCGCGAGACACGCCGCATCATCGGCCAATATGTGATGACGCAGGACGACGTCCTGTCCTGTCGCCATTTCGACGATGCGATCGCGGTGGCGAGCTATCCGATCGATATTCACCGCCCGTCCGACGACGGCTGTACCCTGATCTGGTGCGGCGACTGCTACGATATTCCATACCGCTCACTGATCCCGCAGAAGATCGGCAATCTGCTGGTCGCCGGACGCAGCATCTCTGCGACACACGAGGCCATGGGCGCGATCCGCGTCATGGCAACCTGCATGGCAATGGGCGAGGCGGCCGGGCGCGCCGCCAGGATCTCGGTCCGCGGCAACCGCCCGCCGGCCGATATCGACATCGAGGACCTACGCCGCCAGCAACTCGAGCGCGGCGTCTACTTGCGCAATCCAGATGGGACGCGTGCCGGGTCGCCAAATCGCGCCGCAGCCTGACCGCTCTGCACGGGGCGGCCGATGCCGCCCCTTCCGACAGGATCGCGAGGATATGACCGAGCATTTCATTGGCATCGATGTCGGCACCGCGAGCGCCCGCGCCGGAATCTTCGACCCGAGCGGGCGCATGCTCGCGACGGCGAAGCGGGGCATCGCGCTCTATCGGGACGGGCCGGACATCGCCGAGCAATCGAGCGCTGACATTTGGAATGCGGTCTGCGCCTGCGTCCGCGAGGCCATGGCGATGGCACAGCTCGCGCCGGAGGCCATCGCGGGCATCGGCTTCGATGCGACATGCTCGCTGGTGGTGCTCGGGCAGAACGGCGTGCCGCTGCCCGTCGGTCCCCATGGCGATCCGGGCCGCAACATCATCGTCTGGATGGACCATCGTGCGCTGGATCAGGCCGAACGCATCAACCGCACGAACCATCCGGTGCTCGCCTATGTCGGCGGCACGATTTCGCCCGAGATGGAGACGCCGAAGCTGCTTTGGTTGAAGGAGAATCTGCCGGCCACCTATCATGCAGCCTGGCAGTTCCTCGACCTCGCCGACTTCCTGACCTGGCGGGCAAGCGGCTCGCTGGCGCGCTCGACCTGCACGGTGACCTGCAAATGGACCTATCTCGCGCATGAAGCGCGCTGGGACGCAGGCTATTTCCACCAGATCGGGCTCGGCGATCTCGGCGACGATGGCTTTGCCCGCATCGGCACGGAGATCGTTCCCGGAGGCACTGCCCTCGCACAGGGGCTGACCGAAGAGGCAGCTGCCGAACTCGGGCTGAAGCCAGGCACTGCCGTAGCGGCGGGCTTGATCGACGCTCATGCCGGCGGTGTCGGCTCGGTTGGTGTGCGCTCGTCGCACGGCACGGCACTAACCCGCATGGCCTATGTCTTCGGCACCTCCGCCTGTACCATGGCAAGCAGCCGCGAGCCGATCTTCATTCCCGGTGTGTGGGGCCCCTACTTCTCGGCGATGGCGCCTGATCTCTGGCTCAGCGAGGGCGGTCAATCCGGCGCCGGCGCCGCGATCGAACAATTGATCGGATTTCATCCGGCCGCGCCGGAGGCGCAGCAGCGCGCGGCGGCGGACCATTGCTCATTGCCAGACTGGCTCGCCGCGCGCGCGGCGACGAGCGCCGCCGACCTTTCGGAGGCTGCACGTCTTGCGAAGGGTCTCGTCGTCGTGCCGGATTTTCTCGGGAACCGATCGCCGCATGCCGATCCGCAGGCCCGAGCCTTGATCGCCGGCCTGGGCATGGAGCGCGATCTGGACCATCTCGTCGCGCTCTATGTCGCCGGGCTGACGGGCATCGGCTACGGCCTTCGGCAGATCATCGAGGTCAGCCGCGCCAAGGGCGCAACGATCGATGCGATCGTGCTCAGCGGCGGCGCCGGTCGCGCTCCGCTGATCCGGCAAATGCTCGCTGATTGTGCCGGATTGCCCGTGCTCGTTCCCGAGGATGTCGACCCCGTCCTTCTCGGATCCGCGATGCTTGGTGCGACGGCGGCCGGAAACTTCCAGGACCTCGCGCAAGCCATGGTCGAGATGGCACCGGGCGCCAGTGTCTTCGCACCGGTCGGCGGCGACATCGCCCAGTTACACGACAGGCGCTTTGCTGCCTTTGAAACGCTGCAGGCAGCCGCACGCGCGGCGCGCGATCTGCTGCAGGAGACGAAAGATCATGCCGTGTCGGAGGCGATGACGTGACTCAGGAACTGGCCGGAAAGGTCGCCGCGATTACCGGCGCCGCATCGGGGATCGGACTGGCCTGCGCGAAACGGCTGCTGGCGGCTGGCGCGCGCGTCGTTCTCGTCGATCGCGACAGTGAAGCATTGGGCCGTGTCACCAAGTCTCTCGGCGCCGAGGCCATACCGCTCGTCGTGGACCTGGCCGATCCGGCCTCCGTCTCCGGCATGATGTCGCAGATCCTCGAGCGGGCCGGAGAGCTCGACATCTTCCACGCCAATGCCGGAGCCTATGTCGGCGGGCCCGTCAGCGACGGAGATCCCGACGCCTGGGACCGCATGCTGCATCTCAATATCAACGCCGTATTCCGCAGCATCCATGCGGTGCTCCCACATATGATCGCGCGCAAGACGGGCGATATTCTCGTCACCAGTTCTATCGCCGGCATTGTGCCCGTGGTGTKGGAGCCGATCTACACCGCCTCCAAGCACGCGGTGCAGGCCTTCGTTCATACCCTGCGGCGCCAGGTCATTCCGCACGGACTGCGCGTCGGGGCAGTCCTGCCGGGTCCGGTCGTGACCGCCCTCATCGCCGACTGGCCGCAGGAGAAGCTTGAAGCGGAACGCGCCAGGGGCGGCCTGATCGAAGCCGAGGAGGTCGCCGAGGCCGTGCATTTCATGCTGACCCGGCCGCGAAACGTCACCATCCGGGACCTGGTGATCCTACCCCAGAGCACCGACCTTTGAGCGCCCTCTCCAGGCTCCTCGTCAGCGCGTCATTGCAATGAGTGATTCTCGCGTGAGCTGGCGGGCCATCAGCGCCGGCAGGATATCGTTTTCCGCGGCGAGATCGCGACCGTAAAGCGCCGAGAAAATCTGGAGGCCGGCCTCGTGCAAAGGGGTCGCGACCCCGCATAGGCGTCCGAGTGCGACCAGGGGCGAGAGCCCGAACGGCACGTCCTCGAGTGTATAGCGCGTGTCGATCGTGGCCGGCCCGAGCGTCGGCTCCTGGCTGGCTGCCAGCAGTTTCGCGGTCTCTCCAAGGGCTGCATCGGGAAGCCCATAGGTCAGGGAATAATGCTCGCGCATGGTGCGGACCTCGACGCCGAACGCCGCCGCGATGGCGAGGCGTTCGGCGTCGATCGCTTCCAACAACCGCCCGACGGCCATCGTCATGTGCTCGCTCTGGCCCCAGGCCTCGGCCTTCTCCATGCGCGTGAAATTGCAGAGGGCCAGCGCCATGTGGCTTTGCGGATTGACGTTGCTCAGCGCCACGGCCAGCACATTCGAGATCGCGCGGAAACGGTCGCCAAACAGCGCCTTGCAGATAGTGAGGCCGCGCTCGGCGGCTTCCGTCGGCAGGGTCGAGATATCGACCTTGCCGCGCAGCGTCGCGATCTTCACGGAGGTGTCGCTCGTCTGGCGCGCGCGCAGCACCGTCGTGCTCAACGCCACGACCGGGACATCGAGCCCGCGATCCGCGATCAATCGTGCCAGATAGATCGCGCCCAGCGAGGCGTGCGAGCTGATCACGACCGTCTGGCCCGAGACGAGATGCGGCGCCATGGCGTCCATCACCGCCTTATGGCCGTTCGCGGGAAGCGCGATCAGGATCGCATCCGCCCCTGCCAGCGCGGCAGCGCAATCCGCGGCGATGGTCGGCTTGAACTCCCCGGCGACGACCCCTTCGCTGCGCAGCGTCTGGCCCTGGGCGAGCGCTGCGATGCGGCGGCCGGATGGCGACCACAGCCGGGCTTCATGACCGTTCTGGATCAGCAGTGCTGCGCTTGCATAGGCGATCGCGCCTGCGCCCATGATGGCGGTTTTCATGTCCTGTCCTCGTCGGGTCGTCAGTTGAAGAAGCGGGCCGGCCGGAACTCGGCCAGTTCGGAGCGGGTGCGGCCGCGCACGACTTCGTCGGCGATGGCTTCGCCGAGGAAGGCGCCGAGCGTCACGCCGCTATGCGTGACGGCGACATAGTAGTTGTCGAGCCCCGGGACCGGCCCGACAGCCGAGAGCGTGTCACGCGGGATCGGCCGGATCGCGATGCGAACGGCCTCGACCTCGACGGAGCGCAGGGCCGGGATCGTCGTCTTGGCCCGGGCGAGCAGTTCCTGAGCCTGGGGATGCGTGGGCAGGGAAGCGGCGTCGGCGGCGACCAGCCGGTCAAGCTCGTTCGAGCGCAGCAGGAACCTGCCGCCGCCATCGGGCCGCATATTGAGCAGGGGAGTGCGCAAGGCACTGCGCAGCGTCACGCCCGCCGGTGGGGTGTAGGCGACCAGGCCGACCGTCGGTGCGAGCGGAACCTGATGTTCGCTCCGGTTGGCGACCTCGTTGGACCAGCGTCCCGAACAGTTMACGACGATATCGGCATGGATCGGATCGCCGCCCGCGATCTCCACGCCATCGCAGCGCCCGCCGCTGACCAGCAGTCCCGAGACCTTGGCGTTGACGAGCCTCGCACCATGGCGCTCCTGCGCAGCAGTGACGAGCGCGCCGGCATAGGGCACGGCATCGAGCCAACCATCCCGGGGGTAGTAGATCACTGGCGCATTGCCGATCACGTCCGGGTCGATCTCCGGCTCGAGCTCGCGAACCTCCTTCAGACTGAGCAGCTCGGCCGGGTAGCCCCAGTCGATCAGCTGCCTGAGCTTCACCAGCGGGTCGGTGCCGTCGCGTGCGCCGGCTTCGGCCTCCGCATTCTGCCATTGCAGCACGCCAGGGCGGTGGTACCAGTTCGCGTGCGGAAACTCGGCCAGGATGTCCTCATGGGCCTGCCGGCCGGCGAAGTTCAACTTGTAATAGGCATGGGAGGTCAGCTTCTCGCAGGCATTGACCCAGGCATAGGTCACGCTGGAGGTGCCGCCGCCGATCCGCCTTTCCTCGACGATGGTGACCGCCGCGCCGGCCTGGGCGAGGCGATAGGCGACCGACGAGCCGATGACACCGGCACCGACGACGATGGCTTTCATCTGGAATGTCCTTGACGATTGAGAAGAGGGGGGCGCGGCGGCCTGGCCTGTCCGCGCTTGCCGGTCAGCCCGGCTAGTCAGCCTTTCCCGACCAGCATGCGATCGAGCCCGTAGATGCGGTCGACGAGGACCATCAGCAGGAAGGTCAGCAGGATGACGACGGTCGAGACCGAGGCGACGAGCGGATCGATCGATTCCTCGATGTAGTGGTACATCTTGACCGGCAGCGTCATCGAGGACGGCGTCGCCACGAACACCGTCATCGTCACCTCGTCGAAGCTCTGGATGAATGAGATCACCCAGCCGCCGGCGACGCCAGGGATCATCAGCGGAAACACCACCCGCCGGAACACGGTCCAGCTGGAGGCGCCGAGCGAGATCGCGGCGCGTTCGAGCGCCGGATCGGCCGCGGTCAGGGCCGCGAGCACCAGCCTCAGCCCATAGGGGAAAATGATCAGCACGTGGCTGGCGAGCAGGCCTGCGGTCGAGCCGGTAATATTGACCTGTGTGAAGAAGCGCAGGAACGCGACGCCGAGCACKACATGCGGGATGATCAGCGGCGACAGGAACAGCCCGACCAGGGCCTCGCGCCCGGGGAATTGATGCCGTGCCAGAGCGAGCGCGGCCGGCACGGCGAGCGCCATCGCGCAGGTCGCGGCAACGACGCCGAGCACGATGCTCATCCAGAAGGCGGAAACGAACTGCGGATTGGCCAGGATGGCCCTGAACCAGCGCAGCGAGAACGAGGTCGTGGGCAGCGAGAGCAGGTTGCTCGGCGTCAGCGACATCCACATCACCACAATCAGCGGTGCCAGCATGAAGATGACGAACAGGCTGTGGCAGAGGAGCGCGACGGGGCCGTTGCGGTTCATTGGGCAAACCTCGCATAGCGCCGCTCGAGCAAGCGGTTATAGGTCAGCATGATCGTGGCGTTGACGATGAGCAGCACGATCGCGATCGCCGCGCCGAGCGGCCAGTTCAGCGTGCCCAGGAACTCGTCATAGGTGGCGGTGGCGACGACCTTGAGCTGGCGCCCGCCGATGATCGCGGGCGTCGCGAAGGCACTGGCCGCGAGCGCGAAGACGATCAGCGATCCCGACAGGATGCCGGGCACGATCTGGGGCAGGATGATCCTGATGAAGATCGTGGTCTCGCCGGCGCCGAGCGACTGCGCCGCACGAACCACCTTGGGGTCGAGCCGTTGCAGGGCGGCCCAGACCGAGATGATCATGAACGGCACCGCGACATGGACGAGCGCGATGACGACGCCCTGGATGGTGTAGAGCATCGGGATCGGCCCGCTCGTCAGGCCGAGCCCGGAGGCGACGTTGTTGATCACACCGTTGCGGCCGAACAGCAGCGCCCATCCGAGCGTGCGCACCACGACCGAGATCAGCAGCGGGCTCAGCGTTACGATCAGGAAGATCGAGCGCCAGGGTGGTCGCATCCGCGACAGGAAATAGGCTTCGGGTGCGCCGATCAGCACGCAGAGCACCGTCGTCGCCAGCGCGATCCCGACCGTCCGCAGGAAGATGGTGTGGTAATAGGGATCGCCCAGCGTATCCGCGAAGTTCGACAGCGTCGCCCCGCCCGTCGCACCGGTCGCGAGGTCGAAGGACTGGAAGCTCAGCACGGCGATCATCACCAGCGGCGTCACCAGCAGCGCTGCGAAGAAGAGAAGCGCCGGCAGGCTGAGCAGCAGCGGCACGCGGCTCCTGGATGCCTCAGCCATGATGCGCGTCCGCGATGATGGCGGCATCCTCGGGCCGCCAGTTGAGCCCGACATCGTCGCCCTCGTTGAAGGCGGGCACTCCACGATGCGGCTCCGACGACAGCACCGCACCAATGGCCGTCTCGACGGAGAACAGCCATGAACTGCCTTGGAAGACACGTGATGTCAGCCGACCGCCGAGAAAACCGGTCCCGGGCGGCACGAGGCGGACCTTTTCCGGGCGCAAGGCGATCACCACCGCGCTGCCTGCCGAAAGCGAGGGCTGCGCCGTGCCGGGCACCGCCGCCTCGACGCCCTCGATGCGCAGCGAGCAACGCCCGGCCTCCACCGAGACGATCCTTGCCTTGAGTTGGGAGGAGCGGCCGACGAAGCTCGCGGCGAAATGGCTCGTCGGTGCGTCATAGAGCGTCAACGGATCGGCAAGCTGGACGATCCGCCCGGCATCCATCACCGCGATCCGGTCACAGGTCGCCAGCGCCTCGGCCTGATCATGCGTGACCATGATCGTCGTCGTGCCGACGCGGCGCTGGATCGCCCGGATCTCGACCTGCATTTCCTCGCGCAGCTTGGCATCGAGATTGGAAAGCGGCTCGTCGAGCAGCAACAGGGCGGGCTCGATGGCGAGCGCCCGCGCCAGCGCGACCCGCTGTTGCTGCCCGCCGGACAATTGCCGGGGATAGCGCTCGGCGAGATGGCCGAGACGCACCAGATCGAGCGCTTCCTTGACCTTCTGCTGACGGGCGGGCTTGGCGATCTTCCGCATTTCGAGCCCGAACGCGACATTCTCGGCGACCGTCAGGTGCGGGAACAGGGCATAGCTCTGGAAGACGATGCCCATGCCGCGCTGGCTGGCCGGAACACCCCGGAGGCTGCGCCCGTCGAGCAGTACCTCGCCGCTGGTCGGCTCCTCGAAGCCGGCGACGATGTTCAGCGTCGTGGTCTTGCCGCAGCCGGACGGACCGAGCAGCCCCACGAACTCGCCGGGCTCGATCGCCAGGTCGATTCCGTTGAGCGCCGTGAAGGCGGCAAAGCGCTTGGTAAGCCCGCGAAGGGCGATCTTGGCCATAGTCGAGGGTGATCCATGAAACCGCCTGCGCCCTTGGCGCAGGCCTGATGTCCGGAGGAACGAGGGCTTCAGGAATCGGCCCGAAAGGTGATGCAGATCAGAAGGTTAGATCGGCGAATCGGATAAGATCCGGTCCGCTGATCTAGCGCTCGATCTCGCGGTTCCAGCGCTGCGTCCACGCAGCMCGGTTCTGGTTGACGGTCGGCCAGTCGATCTTGGCGAGCTTGGAAACGGCCTGGTCGCCGACCGCCAGCCCCGCGGCTTCATCCGCCGTCAGCTCCGTCTTGCGGTTCACCGGGCCATAGCCCGCGCCGGCAAAGACCTTCTGGATGGCTGGCGAGAGCATGTGCTGGATGAACTTTTGCGATTGCGGCGCCACGTCGCTGTCAACGACGGGGCACATCGTCACCATCAGTGCGCCGGCCCCTTCCTTCGGCTCGGCCACTTCAAGCGGCAGGCCCTCCTTCTTCAGCGCGACGGCGCGCGAGCGCGAGATCACGGTCAGCGCGATCTCGCCGCTTTGCAGCAGCTCCTCGAGCTTCGGTGCGGAGGGTGCGAAGGTCAGGATATTGGGCCGGATCTTGTCCTTGAAGGCGGCGAAGCCGGGCTCGATCTTGCTCTCGCCGCCGCCCTCGGCGCGCGCCACCATGATCAGCCCATGCAGGCCGGTCGTGCTGGCGGCGCCGAGCAGGGCAAGCTGCCCCTTATAGGCGCTGTTGCCGAGGTCGCCCCAGGAGGTCGGCACCGGCCAGCCTTTCTCCTTGAAGATCTTGGCATTGTAGACCGGGGTGGTGACGCCGATGCCGAAGGCGATGGCCTTCTCGTCCAGTTTCGCGATCGGATAGACATCGTCGAGCACCGGGGCCTTCTCGATCGGCGCGCAGAACCCGAACTGCACGGCCTGATACATCGGGCCGTCATCGACCATGGCGACGTCGATCTCCTGCTTGCCGCGCTGGGCCTGCAGCTTGGCGAGCGTCGCCGTCGACTGTCCCGCGACATACTCGACCTTGACGTTGTTCGCCTTCTCGAAGGGCGGAATGATCGCGGTGCGCATCAGGCGCTCGAAGGAGCCGCCATAGCCCGCGACATACATCGTCTGCTGGGCGCTCGCTCCCGCGCTGACAAGGCCGCCCGTGGCGAGCGCGAGGGCGAAGACGGATCCAAGCGAAGTCGAACGCAAAGTGGCCATGCCGAAAAATCCCCTGTTTGGCCGGGGAACACGGCCCCCGTTGCAGCCAAGGGTTGGGGAGCGGCACCCATCTGTCAATCGACTGATTATGGATCACGCCATTCAGATTTGATATGGTATCGCCGCGATTGCCCTGCCGGCGCACCGACCGGGTCGCAATGCCCGGTCAGGCCGACCGTAGCGGAACGGGAATGGAGTGCCGGATTTGGCTCAGATCACCCACAGGCATGCCGAAGCCTTCAACGCGGTTCTGCATGTCGGGAGCTTCACCAAGGCCGCGCGCCTGCTTCGCAGCTCCCAGCCCTCGATCAGCCGATTGATGAAGGAGCTGCAGGAGGCGGTCGGATTCGTGTTGTTCACGCGCAGCGATGGCCGCACGGTCGCGACGCCCGAAGCGATGGCCCTGCATCAGGAAGTCGAGCGCAGTTTCGTCGGGCTCGAACGGATCAGCGAGCGCGCCGCCCAGATCAAGGAGCGCCGCGTCGAGCAGTTGCGGATCGTCAGCATGCCCGCTCTGGCGCACACCTTCCTGCCTGTCGCCCTTGCCGGATTTCTCAAGGACCGCCCGAGCGTCGCCGCTGCGATCCAGGCGCAGCGTTCGGAGTCGATTGCCTCGTGGGTTTCGACACAGCAATTCGATGTCGGCTTCGCGATGCTCCCGATGGACAAGCCCGGTGTCGAGATCGAGCTGTTCGACCCTGCCATCGGCGTCTGCGTGATGCCGGCCGGTCACCCGCTTGCGGTGCGGCCGGAGATCGTCCCGCAGGACCTGGACGGCATGCCGTTCATCGGCAAGGGCGCGGGGAGTTTCATGTCCCGCTCGCTGCAGCAGGTGCTCGACGACGCCAGGGTGCGCTGCGACGTTCGCGTCGAAACCCCGATCGCCGCCATCGCCTGCCAGATGGTGGCGCAGGGACTGGGCCTGACCATTGCGGACCCGTTCACGGCAAAAGCGTTCGAACCGCTGGGGTTAGTCTCCCGTCCCTTCCGGCCGGCCATCGCCTATAATTTCGGAGTTCTCTACCCCTCGCACAGCCTGCGCTCGCAACTTGTCTCCGACTTCGTCGCGCATCTGCATCTTGAGCGCCAGAAGGTGCACGGAAAGGCTCCAAGCTCGGGGGCGCCGTGAGCCGAACCTGGACTCCCGTCCGTAGGCGGGCGTCTCCAAGCGCCTGCTCCAGCCGGGGCCCTGCTGGCGCAGTTGCGTCTCAGGTCATTTCAGCACCGGCAGGATGAACGCAGTTGAGACCCGGAGAACCGCGCTAACGAGGCGCCCGGTTCGCCGACGCGAAACGCACGTTTCCCATCGTAGCCTCGGTCAGCGCGCCCTGGAGAGATCCCGAAAGCTGCTTCACGAGTTCCGGTGTGTATCGATCGTAGAGAGACTGGTTTGATCGGCCCAGCGCATG
Source organism: Allobosea sp. 05T439 (assembly GCF_056396005.1). Lineage (NCBI taxonomy): Bacteria > Pseudomonadati > Pseudomonadota > Alphaproteobacteria > Hyphomicrobiales > Alloboseaceae > Allobosea > Allobosea sp. 05T439. The sequence continues at coordinate 169,683 of NZ_JBFTKP010000007.1, forward strand.
CTCGCCGGTAAAACTGCCCGCGTAGCCTCGGATCACGACGTCCAGCACCTTGTCCCGGACGCGGTCGATATAGGCGGCATCTGGCCGGCCGGGATGCACAAGATTGAAGTGCATGCCGCCATCGGCAATATGCCCGAAATCGCAGAGCTCGAGCTCGGGGAACTCGGCGTTGAGGAGCGGAATGATCTCGGTTCGGAAGGGAACAAGGTCTGAGCGCTTCAGGGAAAGATCGAAGGCGATCACATGCCCCGCCGCCTTCAGCCCCTCCGGCAAGGAATGCCGCAACGCCCAGAGTTCCTCCGACCGACCAATCAGCGCATCGGCGAGCAGCGGATCATCCTGCTCGAACAGCTCGGCGAGAACGGTCTCGAGAACGACTGGGAGCGCGGCTTCATGCCCGCGCTCGGGCCAATTCCGGGTCAGTTCGACGAGGATCGCGTAAGGCGGAATCTCGCCGCGAGCGAACGGATTCCTCAGGCGCTCGACATGGGCAAATGTTCGCTTCATCGCGTTCCGCGAAATCCCCTCGACGGCGCTCAGATACTCGCCGCACGCTTCCTCAAGCGCCGTGAGCAGGAGGGGAATGGCCTCATCGTCACGCGGCACGAGCAACGCCGTCGCGACCTGTCGCGGGACGCGCTGCACTTCGAGAACCGCCCTTGTAATAACGCCGAACGCCCCGCTCGTCCCGACKAAGAGATGTTTCAGGTCGATATGCGCGTTGTCCTTCCGCAGGCCGGTCGTGAGGTCAAGGATGGTGCCATTGCAATCTGGAAGCACGACCTCCAGACCCAGAACCTGTCGCCGCATGGCGCCATAACGGAGGAAGCGAGCGCCACCGGTGTTCGTGGCAATCATGCCGCCAACCATCGGATCTGCGCCGAGATCGATCGGCAGAAAGAGCCCATGCGTCGCGAGGGTCTCATTCAGCGTCGACAAGCGAACGCCGGCCCCTACCGTCACCGTGCGATTGGTCAGATCGATTTCGAGCGGAGCGCTCAAGCGGTCGACGCTGAGAACGACCTGCGTTCCCGACTGATCGGGAGTGGATCCCCCGACCACACCCGTATTCCCGCCTTGGGGCACGAGGCGAATGCCATTCGAGACCGCATAGGCGACGATGCGGGACACCTCTTCGGTTGTCCCGGGCCGGACGACGAATAGCGCCCTCCCCTCGTCATACCGTGCTCCGACCTCGTATCGGCGCCTATCGGCAGCGTCTGTGACCAATCCCTTGGTCCCGACGATTGCGCTGATGGCGTCAAGATGTCTGGTGTCGCTCATGTCTGTGCTCGATCGCTGGCAAATCCGGGCGTGTTGATCGGAACCGTTTGGGAACTCTCGCCCCGTCAGACGGATTCGCTTTGCTTGCACCGGCCACTGATTGTGCCTGGCCTTGCCGACCTAAGGTCAACAGGCGGAGTTCGGTCCGGGTGGGCTCGGCCGACAGCCCTGCCCGCCCGGGGGTTCTCAAGATCCAGTCCGTCAATCCACTCCATCGACGGGACTATTGCGGAGGCGACATGTCGGACTTGAACCATTTCATCGACAGAGTCTTGATCGTGCCATCCGCGAGTGCCTGCTCGATCGCCTGGTCAAAGCGTTGCTTGAGCTCGCCATCGTCCTTGCGCAGGCCGATCGCGACGCCACGACCAAGCAGTCCGCCGCGAAATGACGGCCCCGCAACGGTCATGCCGTTCAGTTCCTTCCTTTCACGCGACGACATCGCAGACGCGTAATCGACGAACACCGCATCGATGCGACCTGCGGAGAGATCAAGATCATGCTGCTCGGCTGTCTTGTACTCCCTGATCTCGATGTCTCCCTTGAAGTAGGTCTCCAGGAATGCAAGGGCGTTGGTCGATGTCTGCACGCCGATCGTTTTCCCCTTGATCAGCTTTTTCATCTGCTCAATCGTGTTTTTGCCGTCGTCGTTCAGAGATGTGATGTCGATCAGCTGTCCGCTCTTGGGCAGATTGAGCATTTCGCGATCGGTCATCGTCGCGAAGACGTGGCGGCTCGTGGCGTAGGGCCTCGAAAAGCCGATCACCGCCAGCCTTTTGTCGGTGATGTTCATTCCCGTCATCACCGCATCGTGCTTTCCGGCCTGGAGAGCCGGGATGATGCCGGCCCAGTCCTGACCGACGACCTTGCACTTGGCATTCATCCGGCGGCAGAGATCGTTCACCAACTCGACGTCGAAACCGCCGAGCTTCCCGCTCGGCTCGGTGTAGTTCCAGGGCATGAAGGCACCTTCGGTTGCGATGGTGATCTCCTTTCCCTGCTGCGCTTCGGCGGCAGTCGCCAGGAATGCGCAAGCGCTCAGCGCCAGCCAGCCCAGTCGAAATCTCGGGTTGTTCATCGTGTCCCCTCCTAACGATGCTCAGAGATGAATTGTCGAAACCGTGGCGATGTTGGTGCGCTGAATACTTCGCCAGGCGGCCCGTCCTCCTCCACCATCCCCTTGTGGAGGAACACCACGCGGGACGAGACATCCCGGGCAAAACCCATTTCGTGCGTGACCACGAGCATGGTGCGGCCCTCTTCCGCCAGCGATCGCATGACGCGCAGGACCTCGCCGACGAGTTCGGGATCGAGCGCCGAGGTTGGCTCGTCGAACAGCATCAGCTTCGGCTTCATGGCGAGGGCGCGCGCGATTGCGGCACGCTGCTGCTGGCCGCCCGACAGATGAGCCGGATAGTGGTTGCGCTTGTCGACGATGCCGACCTTCGCAAGCAGCGCCTCGGCCTCGGCGATGCACTCCGCCCTTGGTCGCTTTTGCACATGGATCGGCGCCTCGATGACGTTCTCAAGCACCGTCAGGTGCGACCAGAGATTGAAGCTCTGGAAGACCATCGCGACGCGGGAGCGGATCCGGTCGACCTGGGAGCGATTAGCCGGCTCCGTGCGTCCGTTTCGGCCCTTGCGCAGTGCAATGACTTCACCGCCGATCGCGATCTCGCCGGCGTCGGGCGTCTCCAGCACGTTGATGCATCGAAGCATCGTTGACTTGCCGGAGCCCGACGAGCCGAGGATTGAGATCACCTGTCCCTCGGCCGCATCGAGCGAAATACCGCGCAAAACTTCCAAGGAGCCGAAACTTTTGCGCAGATCGCGCACCGAAACGGCTGGCGTGGACAATGAGGTCACCGATCGTCTCCGCTACTCATGGACCGGCTCAAGGCGCTGAATGGGCATGGGCGCGTCCCGCAGATGCGGCGAAAGCCTGTGCTCCAGGGCTTGAATGGCCCGCGTCACGAGGAAATTGAGAATGAGGTAGATGGCCCCGGCGCAGATGAAGATCTCGATCGCGCGGAAGCTCTGCGAAATCAGCTTATGCGCAATGCCGGTCACTTCCATCATCGTGATGATCGAGGCGAGCGAGGTCGCCTTCACCATCAGGATGATTTCATTGCCGTAGCCCGGAAGTGCCTGACGGACAGCAATCGGAACGATGATCCGCCGATAGAGGAGAAGCGGCGACATCCCGCAGGCGCGTGCCGCTTCGATCTGACCTTGCGGGACGGACTGCAAGCCTCCGCGGATGATCTCGCTCACATAGGCGGCGGTATTCAGGGTCAGGGCGAGCAGAGCGCACCAATACGGCTCGCGGAAGAAACCCCATAGGTTCATGGCCTGCAGGGCCAGCCGAAATTGACCGAGCCCGTAGTAGATGAGGAAGATCTGAACAAGAAGCGGCGTCCCGCGGAACACGAACACATAGCTGCGCGCAAGCCAGTCCAGGACCGGCACCCCTGACATGCGCATCGTCGCGAGGGCCATCGCAACGATCAGACCCAGAGTGACGGATGAAAACGTGAGTTTGAGTGTGAGGGGCAGTCCTTCCAGCAGCTTGAGGAAGGTTTCCCCCATGAATGCGGCGTCAATCACGGGCTTCGCTTCTCAGGATGCTTGAGGGTGATGGGCATGTGAGCGGGCTGCATTCAGGCTCTCCGGACGCCGCGCATCGCGTAGCTCTCGGCGCGCCGGAATCCCCATGAGGAAACCGTGGTGATTGCCAGGTAGAGCACAGCGGCAGCGAGATAGAAGCTGAACGGCTCACGCGTGGAGCCGGCGCCAATGGCCGACTGGCGGAGCAGCTCGACCAGCCCCGTGACCGAGACGAGGGCGGACTCCTTCAAGGCCAGTTGCCAGACATTGCCCAGGCCCGGGATGGCATATCGCAGCACCTGTGGCGCGATGATGCGGCGGAACATCAGCGTGCGGTGCATGCCCACGGATTTCGCCGCCTCGATCTCACCCCAGTTCAGCGCCGTGTACGCGCCTCGAAAGACCTCTGACTGATAGGCGCCGGAGATAATGCCGATCGCAGCGGCACCCGCGGCGAACCCCGACACACCGACGAAGCCCCCGGGACCGAAAAGTCCCGCGATGCTGCTGAGCAGCGCGCTCCCCCCGAAATAGAAGAGGTAGATGATGAGAAGGTCCGGAATGCCGCGAAGAATCGTGGTGTAGGCATCGGCCGCAGCGCGAGCGACCGCACCGCCTGACAGCTTCACCCAGGCAACAAGGCCACCGATCACAGAACCGAGGAGGAAGCCGCAGGCGGCGACTGATAAGGTCACGCCGGCAGCGACCAGCATCGCCACGCCCCAACCGTCGGAGCCCAGACTCATCAGCGACAATGTCGACATAGGCAGCGTCTCGCGGGCTCAGGCGGACAAGACGCTCATACCAAGCCCGGAACCAATGCCCGCGGCTCCAGGGCACCTCCGCTGGGCTATGCATCCGCCGTTCGACTCGTATGGCAGTTTGATTGCGTTCACGTCAGCCTCCCCGGATGCTGCATTCTTTGTTCTTGTCTTGAACTTAACAAGCGTTTGGTTGTCGGACAAAAAGACATACTAGAAGATGGCCGTCAAGCGCGGTCGCGTTCCGCCCGACTTTGCGGATCGCGAAAACCAAGCAGCGCGAAGAATGTCCCTGAATCGAGTTACACAGCTGGGCGCGCGAGCCTTTCATAGGTTTCGCGGGAAGATGACACGCTCCGCCTGGAATCGAGCAGAGGCCTGCCCCGAGAATGTGTTCCTGCAGCATGAACAAGCGCCGCATTCCAGCGACGATCAAAGTTGCCCGACAAATATTCCTTTGATAGGGATTGGGTGAAATGAAAGCCAAGAGCGCCGGATCCACGCCTGCCGAAGAGCCTCGTCCCTTGCGACGGCCGAACCTTGCCGAGCAGATCGCCGGCGATCTCGCGGCACGCATCAGCGGGGGCGAACTCGAGATCGGCCAGAAATTGCCGACCGAGTTCGCACTCTCACGGAGCATGGGTGTCAGCCGAGCCGTCATCAGGGAAGCCATCTCGAGGCTCAAGCAGGAGGGGCTGGTCGACGCGCGCCAGGGCAGCGGCGCCTTCGTGACGAGCATGCGCGCCGCGGGATCGTTCCGGCTCGATCCACGAGAGATCGAGAATAATCGCGAGCAGCTGTCGCAGGTCTTCGAATTGCGCCTGACTCTCGAGGGTGATGCGGCGGGCTATGCCGCGCTAAGGCGTTCGGACAGCGACTTGCGCGCGCTCTCTCAGTGTCTCCACGCCATTGATGCGAATATCCGCGATGGGGATGACGGCATTGACGCGGACTTCGCTTTCCACAGCACGATCGCCAAGGCGACCGGAAATGCGTTCATTCTCGAGCTGGTTGATCTTCTTGGAGCGCAGCTCAAGAACTCTGTCCGCATCGCCCGTCTGAATTCTTCCTCCTATGTCGGCCGGCCGGAGGCAGTTCTCATGGAACATAAGGAAATCTATGACAATATTGTCGAGCAACGTGTGGAGGCGGCACGCAGCGCCGCCCGGCGGCACGTCATGAACGCAGCGAAGCGGCTGGGTCTCTCGGTCGGCTTCTAGACTCGCGCAAGGGAGGCGGATGCCCGCGCCCTGCCCCGTGAGAAGCCTCAAAATCCCTCGGTCTCCACAGAAGATCCATGCCAATCATGAACCTGGGCGATCTGCGCCCGACCCTTCCGCGCTCGGGCCGCTATTGGTTCGCCCCCGATGCCTCGATCATCGGCGACGTCATCTTCGATGACGACACCAGCGTTTGGTTCGCCGCCGTCATCCGGGGCGACAATGACCGCATATCGATCGGTGCCGGATCAAACATTCAGGACGGCGCCGTGCTCCACGTGGACGCAGGATATCCTTTGGCGGTCGGCGCCTCGTGCACTGTCGGGCACCGCGCCGTTCTGCACGGCTGCACGCTTGCCGACCGGGTGCTCGTCGGCATGGGCTCGACCATTCTGAACGGCGCCGTCATCGGAGAAAACTGCATCGTCGGCGCAAACGCTCTCATCACCCAGGGCAAGCGCTTCGAACCGAACTCGCTGATCGTGGGGGCCCCTGCCAAGGCGGTGCGGTCGTTGACGGATCAGGAGATCCACGACATCGCGGAGACCGCGGCGGAATATGTCTCCAACCACCGACGCTTCATCGCGGAGATGGCAATTGACCATCCAGCGCGGAGCTCCCGGCATCTGGTCTGACGCCGACGAGGTCAAGCGCCATGGTGGCATAGAGCCCGGCCGCTTCTTTCACGGTAAGCCTGCCGTTGCTGCGATACCAGGTGATGACGCCGTCACACATCGAGATGATTGCGAAGGCGGCAAGTGATACGTCCTTGACCGTAAACACACCCTCCGTGACCCCGCCCTGGATCACACGGCGCAGATTCTCGGTGTGCCGGCGCTGCAAGACACGCATGACGCCGCGTTGCTCGTCGGAGAGAAATTCGACCAGCGGACCCATTCCCAGGAACGTCCGGTCATAGACCCGGGCATATTCGACCTTCTCGATCTGATAGCGAACATGCGAGGCCACCAGCGCCGCGAGTTGGCGCCTTGGGTCGGGAGCTGCCTTCGCGACGGCTTCCTCGGTCGTTGCGAGGAAATCCCGTTGATTGTCCTCGAGGACGGCGAAGAGCAGCGCCTCCTTTGAGGAGAAATGGTGATAGAGGCTGGGGGCGGTGATGCCGAGCTGCTCCGCCAGGAGGCGCATGCTCACCCCCTGATAACCGCGCTCACCGAACAGCAGGGTTGCGGTGCGTACGATCGCATCCCTGCCGCTCTCCCGTTGCTCCGGTCTAAAGCTCGTCGTCATCCATCGCTTGTGCACTGGATCCCATGAGAGTTCCAGCCAGGCGTCGCGGCTCGGGCCAATCAGGCGATATGGGCCGAGCTTCCCAGGATGGTTTCGATGCAGCGAGACCAGTAGAGCAGGCGCGCATCTTCCTTGACGCAGCCGACCACCTGGAAACCGAGCGGCAAGCCTGCTGGTCCGCGAGACACCGGCAAGGTGATCGAAGGGTTGTGCAGCAGGGACCAGATGCGGATGAAGGCGGAGCTGCCGGTGCTCGTCGCCTCCGGCGCCTCGCCCAAGGTCGACGGCATGACGAGCACGTCGACATCGCGCGCGAGATCGTGGAAGGCCCTGCGGCACGCGTCCGCGGCGTCGAGCGCACGCGCATAATCGTCGGCGGAGTAGCTCTCGCCGAGTTCGAGGTATTCGATCAGTTCGCGATCGCACTTGTCCGCATGGTTGCGCTTGATGTCGGCATACTCGCGCGCCAGATCATAGGCCATGATCACATCCTGCGCTTCCCCGATCGTCTCGAAGATCGCGGGCATGACCAGCGACTGGACGGTCGCACCTGCCGCTTCCAGTTTGCGCAGATTGTCCTCGAAGATGGCCAGCGCAGCGGGATCGGCCTTATCGAAATCCTTCGTCCTCCACACGCCGACGCGCATGTCGGTACGCACGGATGTCGTTGCATCGAAGCGCGGATCGCGGGTGAAGCCGCGCATGAAGAGCGTCGCGTCTTCCACCGAGCGACAGATCGGCCCGATGACGTCGAGCGGGCGCGAATAGGTCCTGATGCCGACATAGGGAATGGCGTCCAGCGTTGGCTTGAAGCCTACCGCTCCGCAGAAGGCGGATGGCCTCAGGATCGAGCCGGCCGTCTGTGTGCCGATGGAGATCGGCGTCATGAAATCGGCGACGGCGGCGCCGGAGCCGGCCGAGGAGGCCGCCGGCGTGCGCGTCAGATCGTGAGGATTGCGTGCGGGTCCCGGCAGCATGATGGCGTGCCGCGAGACCGTGTTCTTCCCAAGGATGGTGAAGCCGAAATTGCGCGCCATCGAAACCACCGGCGCGTCGGACTGCGGCTGGCGGCGAGGAAATATCTCGGGATCGCCCAGCTCAGTCGGCATGTCGGCGGTGTCGATCGTATCCTTGAGACCGAGCGGGACGCCGTCGAACAGGCGGCTACGGCCGTTCCGGTCGAGAGCCCGCGCGTGAGCGAGGGCGGCGTCGGCGTTCACATGGACCCACGCCTTGACGCCGCCATTGCGCTCCTCGATGCGCTCCAGGCAGGCGCGTGCCCAGGCTTCGCAGGTCAGAGTCCCCTGATCGAGCGCTCGCAAGCCCTCGGTCGCGGTGAGCATGGCCGTGCGCGAGGCAGCCGGCCGTTTGGCCGTCACCGGCCGGTCGACGGAAGAAATGTCCATTGTGCCTGTCCCGTTTCTAGACGTGCGTGGAAGGTGCGTGGGGCATTGCCGCCTGGGATTGGCCGCGTCCGATATAGACGTCGCCCATTTCCTCGTTGGCTAGCAGGCTTGCGCCTGTGTCAGACAAGACGATGCGCCCCGCATCGAGGATGTATCCGCGGTCGCTGAAGGCGAGCGCCTGACGTGCCCGTTGCTCGACCATCAGCACCGCAACATCGGCCTGCGGCAGCCGCTTGACCTCCTCGAAGACCTGGTCGGTCAGCGCCGGCGACAGCGCCGCGGACGGCTCGTCAAGCAGGATCAGGCGGGGCGAGGACATCAAGGCCCGCGCAAAGGCGAGTTGCTGACGCTCGCCGCCGGAGAGGTTTTCCGCATAGGTGCCGCGCCGCCCCGCCAGAGCGGGGAAGAGATCGAACATGTCGCGGATTCGTGCGCTTTTGCCAGGCGCATGTTCCACGACCTGCAGGTTCTCCAGCACGGTCAGGGTGCCAAAGACGTTTCGGACTTGCGGCACGTAGGAAATGCCGATGCGGACGCGGTCCTCGATTTGCAGCTTCATCAGATCGATGCCGTCGAACACCATGGTGCCGGCGATACGGGGCAGGATGCCCATCGCCGCCTTGATGAGGGTCGACTTGCCGGCGCCGTTGGTGCCCGCGATCGTGACGATTTCCCTGGCGCCGACATGCATGTCGATACCGGTGATGATGTCGACATCGCCGTAACCGCCGGACAGGTTGGCGATTTGCAGAAGGCTCATATCACACCCCCCATATAGGCTTCGCGGACGCCCGGATCGGCGAGAACCGCGTCAGGCGTGCCACTGGCGATGACCTTGCCGCGATCCATCGCGTAGAGTCGGGGCACGACGCGCGCGAGCTCGGCGAGATTGTGCTCGATGATCAGCACGGCGATGCCGCGCCGGTTCAACTCGACGATCCGGTCGCAGAGCTGCTCGATCAGAACCGGATTCACCCCGGCGAAAGGCTCGTCGAGCAGGATGCATTTGGGTTCGAGCATCAGCAGCCGGCCGATCTCGAGCAGCTTCTTCTGGCCGCCCGAGAGCTTGCCCGCCAGTTCGTCCGAGACGCGCGCGAGGTTGAGGAAGGCCATCACTTCCCGCACGCGCTCGGCCAGTCGCTCTTCCTCCTGCCGGATCGCGCCGCGCGCGAAAACCAGGGCGGCGAGCTTCTCGCCACGCTGATCCCGCGCTGCCACCATCAGGTTGTCGAACACCGTCATGTGGCTGAATTCACGCGGGACCTGGAATGTGCGGGCGAGACCGCGCCGGACCCGCTGATGGACCGGCACTTCGGTGATGTCTTCGCCCTGGAAGACCACACTGCCGGACCCCGCCGGAATATAGCCGGTGGCGACCGAGAACAGCGTGCTCTTTCCCGCACCATTCGTTCCGATCAACCCGACCAGTTCGCCTTCGCCGACTTCGAGCGAAACATAGTCGAGGGCACGAAAGCCGCCGAAGCGAGCCGTGATATCGGTTATCGAAAGGAGCGCCATCAGTTGCTCCTCCGCGACGATTTTCCGAACAGGCCTTGCGGGCGGTAGAGCACGACGCAGATCAGAGCCATGCCGATGATCCAGATCCGGACGCTCGCCAGTTGGACCTCGGAGACGCCGGTGAAGACATCGCGCAGGAAACGCGAGCCTTCGAGGAACCCGACGAGCAATACGGTTCCGATGACCACGCCGCGCAATGATCCGACACCGCCCAGGACAAGGGCGATCCAGATGTAGAAGGTGATGAGCGGGACGTATTGCTCGGGGCTGATGAAGGTCAGGTAATGGGCCTGGAGTCCGCCCGCGAGGCCCGCGATTCCGGCCCCGATCATCAGGGATCGCGTCTTGAACTGGGCCGGATTCTTGCCCAGCGCCCTGACCGCTACCTCGTTGTCGCGGATGGCTTCGATCACCCGGCCGAACGGGCTCCTGATGATATGATGGATCAGCAGGAAGACCACGGCACAGACCGCAAGCAGCAAGAGAAAGATGTAGAAATCGGTCATTTTCGGATCGACCCAACCGGCAAAGAGCCTKGGGATGCCCGGCAGCCCATGCATGCCGCGCGTCAGCCATTCCTCTGTCTGCAGTGTCATGCGGACAGCTTCGGAGAAGCCGAGCGTGACGATGGCGAGATAGTCGCCGCCCAGCCGCAGCGAGATCATCCCCAACGGGTAGGCCGCGAGGGCGGCGAGCGCCGTCGCTGCAGCCAGCGAGACGGGGATCGGCACCCCTTTCAATGCTAGCAGGGCCGAGGTGTAGGAGCCGATGGCGAAGAACCCGACATGGCCGAAATTCACCAGGCCGGTGAAGCCGTATTGCAGCGCCAGCCCGCTCGCCATCAGGAGATAGATCAGCACGCTGATCGAGATCGCGATCAAATAGCCTTCCATGGCATCACCTCGCTGCAATCGGACGGCCGAACATTCCCTGCGGTCGCAGGAGCAGCACGCAAAGAAGGATCAGGAAGGCGAGAACGACCTTGTAGGCAGGGCCGACGAACAAGCTCGCGACTTCCTGCGCGATGCTGAACGTCACGATGCCCAGAACCGCGCCMACAGGGCTGCCGATCCCGCCGAGGATCACGCCAGCAAACATCGGCATCAGGAGTTCCCAGCCGAGTTCGGGCAGCACCACTGCCTTGATGCCCAGCAGCGCACCACCGAGTCCGCAGAATGCTCCGGCCACGGCCCAGAGGAAGATCATCACCCTGCGCGCTCGAATGCCGCTCGCGGCGGCCAGTTCCGAGCTGTCCGCGATCGCCCTCATGCGACGTCCCGTCGGGGTCAGATACATGACGCAGAAAACCAGCAGGAGCGCGATGATCGCAGCGCCGACGATGTAGAGATCCGTCGGCAGGATGCGGATTCCGCCGAAATTCCAGGCCCGCACCAGTGGCAGGTCCACGACATATTGGTCCTGCCCCGCGAAGAAGGTGATTGTGCTGCGAACGGCAAAGGCCACGCCGATGGAAGCAATAAGCCGGGCGACGTGCGAGCGTTCCGCCAGTGCCCGGAAGACCCAGAAATACATCAACAGCGAAACAGCGGCGGTCATCGTCATCGCGCCGAGCACGGCGGTTACGATCGAGCCTCCCAGAAACATCTGGGAGGCAATGGTCGTGTAGGCGCCCAGGGTCATGTAGTCGCCGGTGGCCGCATTGGGAAAGCGAGCAATGCCGAACACGAGCGTGATCGCGAGTGCGGGCAAGGCCAGTAACATCCCGATCACGACGCCGTTGATGACCGCGTTAGCGATCGAGATCCAATCCATCGGTGCGACCTTCCTATGCCGGCAGCTGGCCGGGGATGGTCTCTTTCAGGACGAGCTTGCCGTCCTGAATGTCGAACACACCGAAATCGGGCACCGTCTCGCCATGCTTGCCGAACTCGAGACGCGAGGACGCCCCGTCGTAATCGACCTTCTGTCCCTTGCGCAGGATATCGCGGCCTTCGACGAAGGAGTTGGCCTTGGTGCCTCCGGTCCCGGTGACCGCGCGGATCTGACCGTTGATGGCGGCGACGTCCGCCTGGGCTCCCGCAGCTTCGAGGGCAAGGGCAAGCGTGATCACCATGTCGTAGCACTGCGCGGCAAAAATATCGGGCTCGCGCTTGGTGATCGTCTTGAATTCGGCTGCGAAACGCTTGAACGCCGGATGCTGCTCGGCCGCGACATTCGAGATCGAGATCAGCCCTTCCGTCGCTTCCTTGCCGAGCGCCTTGACGAGGTCTTCGTTGGCGGTCCAGCCAGGCATGATGAACTTGCAGTCCTGGCCGCTCTGGTACCATTCCTTGAGGATGATGGTGGCGTCGGGACGATAGGCGCTGAGCGAGATGACATCCGGCTTCGACGCGAGGACACGGGCAAGCTCGGTGCGATAGCTGCTCTGGTTGGGCTCGTAGACGACAAAGGCGCTGACCTTGCCGCCATTGGCCTCCCAGGCGCTCTTGAAATAGTTCGCCTGCCCGACAAAGGTCGAGTTGTTGAAGGCCATGACGGCGGGGCGCTTGAAGCCCCGGCGCCGCGCAACCTCCGCAAAGGCATTCCCGAAGATCGCATTGGAAGCCTGGAACATCCAGGCGAGGCCCTTCTTGTTCTCGGTGAGCATCTCCGGCGCGCCGCAGGTGTTCATCGTGATCAGATTGGCGTCGTTGGTGATCGGCATCGTCGCCAGGCCGACCGAGGACGCCCAGATGCCTACGACCGCCTCGACCTTGTTGATCTCGACGAGCTTCTTGACCGCGAGGACAGCCGCCTCGGGCTTCGTCTGATCATCTTCGGCGAAGAGCTGGAACTTGCGGCCCGCCGCACCGCCCGCAGAGTTGACCTCGGCCACCGCTAGTTTGATCGCTTCCAACATGTAGGGGCCGTAGGGGCCGCCGATGCCGGTGATCGAGTTGAGCGCGCCGAGCCGAAATACCCGCTCCCCCTGCGCGAAGCTTTGGCCCGGAAGCGCCCCTAGGCCTGCTGCGGCGGTCCCTGAGACCAAAAAGGCGCGGCGTGACAGATTGTAAGGCTGTTTCATCATCGTTCCCCTATGTTGGCTTTTGCCGTTATTCTTGGACGGTTGGGGGCGGCTTTCCGCCCCCGAGTGACGGTCTATTGAACGGCGCCGCGGCCTCGTAGGCTCGCGATCTGGTCATCCGAAATGCCGAACCGACGCAGGACCCTGTCGGTATCCTCTCCGAGCAGTGGGGCCGGCTTCCTGATTGCACCTGGCGTCTTCGAGAATTTGGTCGGAATCCCGATCATCCGCATGGCACCGAGCTTGGGATGGTCGATCTCCTCGATCATGCCGCGAGCGATGTAATGCGGGTCATTCATCGCCTGTCCGAAGTCGTTAATCGGACCACATGGGACACTGGCCGCCTCGCAGCGCGCGATCCAGGTCGCAGCATCGGCGGAGGCGAAAGCCTCTTCGAGCAGGGGCTCGAGCGCCTTGATGTTCTCGAGCCGGTCCATATTGGTCACAAATCGCGGGTCGGTGATCAGTTCCGGACGGCCGATCACATCCCGGCAGAGCTTCTCCCACGTCCGCTGGTTCGCGGCTCCGATGATGATGAAGCCGTCGCCGGTGCGCAGTGCCTGGTACGGCGCCGAAACGCGGTGGCGGCTGCCCGTCGCCTTTGCCACCGTACCCTCGGCGAAATAGGCGGCAGCCTCCCAGATGAACCAGGGCAGACCGCATTCGGCGAGGGAGATGTCGATGTGCTGGCCCTCGCCGGTCTTAAGCTGATGGACATGGGCCGCGATGATCGAATAGGCGGCCGTGAGACCCGCGCCAACATCATAAATCGCGATACCGGATTTGAGGGGTCGGCCGTCGGGTTCGCCGGTCATGCTCATGATGCCGGTCAGGCCCTGGGCGACCAGGTCGAAGCCGCCCTTCCCGGAATAAGGCCCCGTCTGGCCGTAGCCGGACACCGAGCAGTAAATCAGGCGCGGATTGATCTTGCTCAGCGTCTCGTAGTCGACCCCGAGGGACTTCGTCACGCCGACCCGGTAGTTCTCCACCACCACATCGGCCCAGCGAACCATGTCGTAAAGGATATCGCGCGCCTGCGGATCCTTCAGGTTGAGGGAGATACCCTCCTTGTTCCGGTTGATCTGCGCGAAGCAAGTCGACTCGCCGTTCACATAGGGGCCCATCTCACGGGAATCGTCGCCGGTGACGGGCTTCTCGACCTTGATCACCTCGGCACCGAGATCGGCCAGGACCATGGTGCAGTAAGGACCCGCCATGATCTGGGAGAGATCGAGGACCTTCATGCCGGAGATTGGCGACGGACGGCTGCTCATCGGAATTTTACCTGTCATCTTCTTGTCAGCGCCCGACAAAAGCCGGCTTGATCTTCTGTCCGAACGCCGCTCGGCCCAGCCGGTAATCCTCGGTGTCGAAGCAGGCATAGGCTTCGTCACTTTCCTCCGGCGTCAGCGTCCCGCCCTGCCGCAGGCGCTGGATGAATTTCTTGTGCCAGCGATTGACCAGAGGCGCCGCGCCGGCGATCCGCTCTGCGGCGCCATAGGCCTCGGCGGCGACGGCATCATCATCGGCAAGCCGGGTCACGAGTCCTTTCGACAGAGCCTCCTCGGCTCCGAAGATTCGACCTTCCAGCAGGATTTCGAGCGCCGCGGAATGGCCGATGACGGCGACGATGTCCTCAAGCTCGCGGTAGTCCAGCGTGATGCCAATGCGGTTGATCGGCACTCCGAACCGGGCCGAGCACGCCGCGATCCGGATGTCGCACATCGAGGCGATCTCCAGGCCGCCCCCGACACAAGCGCCTTCGATGCAGGCGACAGTCGGGTGACGCAGGTTCTTGAGCCGGTCCGTCATCGCAAGCGTGAAGTCGGCATAGTCGCGGGCTTGCTGGCGCCCGTCGCGATCATCCCCGAAGCCGCCAATGTCACTCCCGGCACAAAAATGCCCGCCGGCGCCCCTGACGACGACGCAGCGGACCGCGTCATCACTCTCAAGCTGGGAGAAGGCTGCGCCGAACGCCTGGTACATCTCCATGGTGAAAGCGTTGCGCTTCTCGGGACGGTTGAGCAGGACCGTCACCACGCCTGTCCCGTCGCGCGAAACCTCGATGCCCATCATACGTACTCCAGCAGCAGGTCCCTGCCGCGAAGGACGGCGCGTCCATCCAGCTCGAGCGTGGCGTCGGTGAGGATGGTGTCGTAGTGGGCAGCGGCCTTTACTGTGCCGCCGATATAGGCGCTGGTGCCGAGGGCAAGCTGGATCGAGCCGTAAACGCTCTCATCGGACAGCATGGTGCCGTCGAGAACGCAGTTCGGATTCATGCCGACGCCGAGTTCACCGAGATTATAGACCAGCGGATCGTTGAAGCTCTTCAGGAGGTCGCTGAACATCCGGGCCTCGGCTCCGCCTTCGATCGCGACCGCCATGCCCTTCTCCATGTGGATGCGGACGGGCTCGTCACGGATCAGGCTCACGCCTGGAATGCTGGCGTTGACGACAATGACGCCCTCGGCCGTTCCCTCCACCGGCGCCAGGCTAGCCTCGAGACAGTAGCCTGCGGAGATGTCGACCGTGTTGGCGAAGCCATGAAGGGCGCGACCACGTCGCCCGGCGATGCTCATGGTCACGTTCGTCCCGTCGGGACTGGTGACACGGGCAGTGCCGGCCTGGGTGAAGGCATCGGCCAGACATTCGATCTGCGGCCGCAAGGCCACGAAATCCGCCTCCCAACCCTCTGCCAGGAAGAAATCGCCTTGATGCGACTCGGGCAGAACGATGACTCCCACACCGGCGCGCGTGGCCTCCTGACGCGCCTGTGTGTGTGCGATATTGGCGCGGGTCAGTCCGATGACGAGATCCGACGCCTTCATGGCTTGCGCGGTGATCTCGGAGAGCTGCCGCCCATGTCTCGACGAGCCCTCGATCTGCATGAGGTGCACGCCCGCGCCGGCTTCGGACAGGGCGATCGCCAGCGCCTCGACATTATGATCGGTGAAGAGGTCGTAAAGGACCAGAACCTGGCTGTCCGACCCGGCATTGCCGAGCAGTTTCACGACCTTGCGCGCATTTTTGAGCTTGAGAAGCGTGTTCATGTCGATCTCAGGCGCTCATTGCCAGCGGGCTGGCGCGCCGGTCTGCGGCGGCGACCGCATCGCCGAGAATGCCGAGGCCGCGCTCCAACTCCTCCGCCTCCAGCGAGAGCGGCCCAAGGAAGCGAATGACGTTGCCGTGGAAGCCAGCCTTCACCAGGATCAGACCATTGCGATAGCACTCTTCGACGATCTGAGCCGCCAGATCGCCGGCCGGCGCGTGAGATTTGCGATCCCGGACGATCTCGATGGCTCGCATCGCCCCGAGGCCACGCGCATCGCCGACGATCGCATATTGCTGCGCCCAGCCGGAGAAACGATCCTCGACGACCGCACCGATGCGGCGGGCCTTCTCCTGATAATCATCCCGTTCCATCACCGCGATCGTGGCCAGGGCGGCGGCGCAGGAAAGAGGATTGCCTCCATAGGTCCCGCCCAGACCGCCGACACGGGGCGCATCCATCAGCTCGGCGCGTCCGACTAACGCGGCGATCGGCAGCCCGCCGCCCATCGATTTGGCGAGTGTGTAAAGGTCGGCCTCGATGCCGGCATGCTGCGTCGCGAACCACTCGCCCGTCCGACAGAAACCGGACTGGATCTCGTCGGCAATGAGCACGATACCGTGCCGCGTGCAGTATTCGCGGAGCTGCCTCAGGAAGGGCGCAGGCGCAGCATGAAAGCCGCCCTCGCCCTGAAGCGGCTCGATGATCACTGCAGCGACGGCGTCGGGAGAGACCTCCATTTCGACCAGCCGAGCAAACTCGGCGAAGGCGGCCGCGCTGCAAGCCTCTTCGCTTTCATGGCCGGAACGATAGAGGACCGGGAACGGCGCGCGGTAGATCTCCGACGCCAGGGGCCCGAACCCGCTCTTATAGGCCGGCGCCTTCGCGGTGAGCGACAGAGCCATGAAGGTACGGCCATGGAAGGCTCCTTCGAAAGCAATGACAGCCTGGCGCCCCGTCGCGCTGCGCGCCACCTTGATGGCGTTTTCGACCGCCTCCGCGCCGGTCGTCTGGAGCATGACCTTCTTCGGCCATGAACCGGGAACGAGTTCGATGAGCTTCTCGGCCAGATCGACATAGCCGGGATACATAACGATATTGAAGCAGGTATGCAGGAACTGGTCGGCCTGGGCCTTCACCGCCTGCACTACGTCCGGGTGCGCGTGCCCCACGTTCAGCGTGCCGATTCCGCCCGCGAAATCCAGGAACGCATTGCCGTCGACATCCGTCAGCTTCGCGCCGGAGGCGTGTGAAGCAAAGACCGGCGGGCCATTCGCGACGCCACGCGCCACGGCGGCATTCCGCCTGTCGAGCAACGATGCGCACTCAGGGCCCGGAACGGCCAATTCTTGATTCAGCCTCATGCGGCTCCCTCCCCGGCGGCAATCGCCATGAGTGGAGTTAAGCGTGTACATTTTCGTGTGTCAACTATCTTGCAATCGATTGTACAATCTGTTGTCGAGACGATTGATCTATCTGTTCAGCCGCTCTATCGAAGGGAACCGACACCGTGAGGTTGCAGAATGCCTAGGCAAAAGAGAAAGGCGGCGACTGTCGTGGGCGCCATCGCCGACATGCGCAGGAAAATTTCCTCGCGGGCGATCAGCCCTGGCAGCCGCATTCCGGAAGAGGATCTGGCCCAGGCCTATGATTTGCCGCGAGCTAAGGCGCGCGAGGTGCTGGCGACGCTGGAAGACCGCAGCCTGATCACACGAGAACCCAACAAGGGTGCAATCGTCTCCGCGGTTGATATGGAGACCACATATCGCCTCTACGAGGTACGGGAAGCGCTCGACGGCCTCGCCGTTCGGCTGGCGACCCTGAACTCGAAAAGGGGCGATTGGGACGACATCAGCGAATTGTTCGGCCCGTCATTCGAGGAAAGCCTGAAGGCAGGCGATATCGACCGCCATGTCGAGGCAATCGAGACGTTTCGAACCCGCATAACCGAAGCCGCGCGCAACCCGGTCCTCACCGATCTGCTMGAGCGCATCTACGACCGCACCCGTGTCACGATCCGTCGGGTGGCGCTCCTTCCCGGCCGTGCCCAGGCGGGCATACTTCAATATCGGGCCGTACTGGCAGCGATCATCCGAGGCGACGCCGACGACGCCGAGATGCGCATCAGAGAACTAAACCGGAGCGCGCGCGAATACATCGAGCGTTACAAGGATTACGTCCTTTAGCGAAACGCCGGCGGCCCGGCTTCGCCCAGGTCAGGGTGCTCGCACATGGCCGAGAACGAACAAGGCGAGCGCTGCGAAGGCCCCGACGGTTGCGACCGCGGCCGACAGCAGGAGCGCACCCGCGTCGCCGTAGCGCGTGATCGTGGCCGCATAGGCGATCGGCGCCGTGGCCGATAGCAGGAAGCTCGGGGCCACGAGTGTCCCGACGAAGCGTCCATAGCTCGCCGGATCGAACAGGATGAGCGGCACGGTTCCCCGCGTGATCGTCAGCAAGCCGTTGCCGGCGCCATACATGAAGGCGAAGACAAGCGCAGCCTGCCAAGTCGACACCGCCAGGAAGCCAGCGACGAAACTGACGAGCAGGACGACGGTGGCAAAGAGGTTGAGAGCAATGGGATCGACCCGGGCTCCGAACAGGACCTCGCAGAGGCGCGCCGCCGACTGGCCGATCCCACGGAAGCTCGCGGCCATGATTGCAGTCGACGCGCTCAACCCGAGGCCGACCATCATCGCAATCATGTGCGCCGACATCGCCGAATTCAGGAAGTTCGCCAGCGTCACGATCAAGGCAAACAGGCCTGCCGCCCAAATCTTCCGACGCGGGGTTTCGATGCGGCCGGTACTGGACCGGGAGGACGACCTGATCGGCCGCGAGGGGACGGGCAATGTGATCAGCAGCGGGATCGCCAGCAGAGAAATCGCCGCATAGGCGAACACGGCTCCCCGCCAGCCCAGGGTTTCCGCAAGAGCACTGCCGATCGGCCAGAAGACCGTCGAGGCCAGGCCTCCCAGGAGCGTGATCTGGGATATCGGGCGGCGCGCGTCGCTACCCAGCAACCGCGCCAGGGTGGCGAAGGCAGCGTCGTAGAGCGACATGCGCATGCCCAGACCGAGCATGAACCAGGCCGTGAAGTAGAGCGCGAGATTGCCTCCCAGCGCGAGCAAGAGGCAGCCGAGCGCATTGAGCCACGCTCCCCCGATCATGACGGAGCGCCCTCCCCTTCGATCGATCAGTGCGCCAATCGGCGCAGAGCTCAGCCCCATCACCAGGAGGGCAAGCGAATACCCTCCGTAGACCGCCTCTCGCGACCAGCCCGTATCCGCGACGATCAGATTGCCGAACGCGCCGATCAGGTAATACGTCACCCCCCACGAGATGAGCTGCGTGAGACCGAGATTGAAGACCGCCCAGGGGCGCATCATGCCGAGGCCGATGGATACGAACCGTCATCTGGTGGCGTATGGGCTCCCTGGCCCAACGCCCTTTGCATCAGCACCGTGTCCAGCCACCCTCCCAGCTTGAAGCCGATTGCCCGAAACGTGCCGACCGGTTCGAAGCCGAGCCTGCCGTGCAAGGCGATCGAACCACGATTGTCGCTATTGCCTATGACGGCCACCATCTGGCGCCAGGGGCCCCTCTCGCAGTGGTCGATGAGGGCGGCCAGGAGCCGGCTCCCGATGCCGCGCCCTGCCATTCCCGGCGCGACATAGACGGAATCCTCCACCGTATATCGATAGGCGGGCCGGGGCCGGTAGCACGTCGCATAGCAGTAGCCGACGACCGCCGCGTCGATTTCCGCCACCAGGAAGGGCAGGCCGAGATCGAGGACAGCGGCGCGCCTGGCCGCCAACTCGTCGAGCGAAGGCGGAACGGTCTCGAAACTGGCGAGCCCATGCAGAACATGGTGCGCATAAATCTCCTGGATGGTCTCGAGGTCGCGCTCTTGCGCCGCGCGGATTGCGACCCTGGACGACGAGATGGCCGATGGCTGTGATGGGCATTCCGCCAGGCTGGGCATGTTTCGCTCTTCGAAGGTGGATCCTGGCACCCTGGCTACGCCTCCCTCCGTCATTAGGGAAGATTTGCCTCATTATACGGAGCATGAGATATTCTTTGGGTGTCCAATCTCAGTCTCGATCAGTTACAGGCCTTCGTCGACGTCGTGGAGCTGGGCAGCTTCACCGCTGCGGCCGAACGCCGAGGGCTCTCGCAGCCCGCGGTCAGCTTGCAGTTGCGCCAGCTGGAGCGGCGTCTGGGAGTGACGCTGATCGAACGGATCGGCCGCAAATGCCAGACAACCCCGGCAGGTGATGAACTCCTGGGCTATGCGCACCAGATCGGCCGCCTGGTCGGCAGCGCGACCGAAGCCATGGCACGGMATGGCAAGGGCGCGATGGGACGTGTCAGGCTCGGAACAGGCGCAACGGCCTGCATCTATCTGCTGCCACCGGTGCTGAAGGAACTCCGCCGGAAATTCCCGACGCTCGAGATCACGGTCACCACCGGCAACACGACCGATTTTCTCAAGGCCATCGAGGAGAACGCGATCGATATCGCACTGGTGACGTTGCCTGCAGCGGGCCGCATGCTGGACGTGACCCCGGTGCTCGACGACGAGTTCGTGCTCATCGCGCCGCAGGACATGCCGCTTCCCGCCAAGGTCGACCCGGCCTGGCTCGCCGGACGGCCCGTGATTCTGTTCGAGCCCGGCGGGAGGACGCGCAGCATTGCCGATGCGTGGCTCTCTCAGTCTGGGGTGATGCTCAGGCCGATCATGTCGCTGGGGAGCGTCGAAGCCATCAAGGAACTCGTCGGTGCAGGGCTGGGCTGTGCCGTCCTGCCAGGCATGGCCGTCGCAGGCCACCGAGCACCATCCGGCGTCGCGGTGAGGAGCCTGACCCCGAACCTCAAGCGCACGCTGGCGATCGTCGTCCGGCGCGACAAGAAACTGCACAAGGGCCTCATGGAAACGATCCGCGCGTTGGGCAAGCTGTCCGTCTGAACGATCCCGGCAGCGCGTTTCGGGACACTGCGAGTTCGTGGCAAGCGCGATCTTTTCAGGTGGCAGGCCACCCGGCAAAATTCTGGCACCACATGTCGGCACGGGGGCTCAAGCTTCGTCCTTGAACCGAAGGGAGGTCTGCAGATGCATTACACCGTGCTGTGCTACCATGACGAGGATATCACGACCGCCTGGTCGCGCGAGGAGGAAGCGGTCGTCGTCGACCGGTTGATTGCCGTACACGACAAATCGGGCCGGACGTTCAGGCCGGTGGTTCGGCGGATGCCCACCAATACCGCGACAAGCGTGCGCAAGAGCGGGACACTCGTCACCGACGGTCCCTTTGCCGAGACAAAGGAACAGTTGCTCGGCATCTATGTGATCGAGGTTCGTAACCCGATTGACCTGGGCTTCTTGTATAACCGCGCCTTCGAGGATCCGGACGGCCATGTCCTCGAGCTGGCGTGGATGGATATGAAGGCCGCGATGCCCGCGGCAGACACTGAGCCGGCCTGACGGTAGCGGAGCAGGTCGCGAGGCTCGGCTTTACCGTCCGCCCAGCATCGCGGCCATGTTGCCAGGTAGCCCTGCCACGCCAAAGCGCCTCGTCAACGGTGATACAAGGAAGGGCGCGCCATTGCCAAATGCGTGGCGGAGGCCGGCGCAAAGATCGAGATGGCCTTGGGATGAACCTTGAAATGGGCCGGCGTTGCAGTGACGATCTCGCCGTCAGTGTTGATCGGCATGGGCCTCTTCGTCTCGATGTCGAACTCGACGCATTTCGCAGTGCGAACCTCGCGCCACGCACCATGAGTTCCCGAGCGGAATGAACGCAGCATCAATGCCAGCTTCCAGAGGTTCGTCATCTCCAGGCTGTACAGGTCGAGATGCCCGTCATCGATCTCGGCATTCTCCTGCACCACATTGCCACCGCCATAGTGCCGCCCGTTGCCGACCGCGATCTGATAAGTCTCGACGTCGATCGCCCGCCCCTTCTCGGTGATGGTCGCGCTGAACCTCGACGCCCGGGTCATGACCTTCATGGCGGCCAGCGCGTAACCCAGCCTTCCGAAACGCCGCTTCAGCACCGGGTCGAGACTTTGCGCGAGCTCGCTGCTCAGCCCGATGCTCGCAACATTGAAGAAGGCGTGGCCATTGACCGTGCCGACATCGACCGGGCGCGTTTCGCCACGCGCGATCACATCGGCGGCTGCCAGCAGGTCCATCGGGATGTCGAGCGTTCGAGCCAGGTCATTGGCCGTGCCCATCGGGATGATGCCCAGCGGCAGGCCGCTTTCCATCGCCGCGAGCGCCGCAGAGGACACCGAACCATCGCCACCGCAAACGATGACGAGATCCGCCATGTGGCGCAGGCGTACGATATCGCGGGCGATCTCGGGCAATGCCTCGAAGGTTTCAACGCTTACGGTGAGCCCGCCGCCTTCCAGCCGCTCGAGGAGGGGCGTGATCGACTCCTGGCCACGCCGCGCCTTGGGATTGCGCAGCAGCAGCGCGCGCTTCTGGATCAATTGGCTCATCGGCTCTTGGGTTGGCAGGACATCGGGCAAGGCAGGTGGGGAAGCTGCCCGCCGATTTCAACCGCAAGGCCCCGTCTCCGGCGGTCCGACCGGGGTATGCCCTGATCGGACGGACCGGTTTCCCGATGCGCCGAAATCGGAAACCGAGCCCACCTGAGCACACTCGCGAACGGGCGTGAGGCATTGGGCCGCCCGGCTCAATCCGAAAGAACTCGCTTCCACCGAGACCTACGAAGGCGCCTTCCGGCAATCGCAGATATCGTGGGGTCCAGCGGAAACCTCAGGCTGCTTCTGCCGATGGCGGCGGCTCGGTTGGCGCCGAATCCGCTCTCACGCACAGCGCCAGCATGGCGCGCGCAATCTCGGCCTCTCCCATGATCGTCAGCGTCGCACCGCATTTGGTCAGGTGCTCGACCTCCGCATCCGAATGCGCGCGGGCGACGATCGGCAGCGTCGGGTTGTCGCGCCGGGCCTGCTCGCAAACCTGGCCGGCCTCGAAGCTCTGCGGAATCGCCACGAAGAGCCGTTTGGCCCGCGCCACACCCGCAGCCGAAAGGACTTCGGGATCAGCCGCATTCCCGACGATGATCTCGGCCCCATCGCGCCTGGCGGCTTCGATCGCATCGGACTGGTCCTCGATCACCAGCAGCTTCTCGCCATGCGCGAGCAGCCCGGCCCCCAGCAATGAGCCGACACGACCGTAACCGACGACGATCATGTGTTCGGAAAGCGAGGTCGGCACGATGTCCCGTTCGGGCTCAGGCGCCGGCGCGGGCGCCGCCACGCTCGGCTTCGGCTTCGCCGGCTGCGTCTCCGCGCTGATCTTCTCGACGATCGCGAACAGGACGGGGTTGAGAAGGATCGACAGGATCGCGCCGGCCAGGATCAGGTCGCGCCCCTGCTCCGGCAGGATCGCGAGCGAAACGCCAAGCCCGGCCAGGATGAAGGAGAACTCGCCGATCTGCGCCAGACTGGCCGAGATCGTCAGCGCCACCGCATTCGACCGGCCAAAGGCGCGCACGATCAGCCAGGCCGCCACCGATTTGCCGACCAGGATGATCGCGAGCGTCGCGAGCAGCGGGCCCGGCGCGCGCAGCAGAATCCCCGGATCGAACAACATGCCGACCGAGACGAAGAACAGCACCGCGAAGGCATCGCGCAGCGGCAGGGATTCCTCGGCGGCGCGCTGGCTGAGCGGCGACTCGCTCAAGATCATGCCCGCGAAGAAGGCACCAAGCGCGAACGAGACACCGAACAGGCTAGCTGCCAGGAAGGCGACACCGAGAGCGACAGCGAGCACCGCCAGCCGGAACAGCTCGCGCGAGCCGGTATGGGCGACCCAGTGCAGGCACCAGGGAATGACGCGACGACCGACGATGAGCATGAACGCGACGAAGGCGATGACCTTGGCGAGGGTCAGCCCGAGCACGCCCCACAGCCCCAGATCGAACTGGGCCGCAAGCGGGCTCGGCGCACCCGGCCGCGCGCCGTTCAGCGCATCGGCGACCGCCGGAATCAGGACCAGCGCGAGGACCATGGCGAGATCCTCGACGATCAGCCAGCCGACCGCGATCTTGCCCTTCTCGGTCTGGACGAGGCGACGCTCCTGGAGCGCCCGCAACAGCACGACCGTACTCGCCACCGACAAAGCGAGGCCGAAGACCACGCCTGCGACCCATGTCCAGCCCAGCAGCAAGCCGAGGCCGAGGCCCAGCAAGGTCGCGACGCCGATCTGAACGATGGCGCCGGGCACGGCAACGGCTTTGACGGAAAGCAGGTCCTTCAGCGAGAAATGCAGGCCGACGCCGAACATCAGCAGGATGACGCCGATTTCGGCCAGCTGATTGGCAAGCCCCTGATCCGCGACGAACCCCGGGGTGAAGGGCCCGACCGCGACGCCTGCGAGCAAATAACCGACGAGAGGAGGGAAGCGGAATTTCTGGGCAAGCGCCCCGAAGACGAAAGCAAGGCCGAGGCCCGCGACAAGGATGGCGATCAGCGGGCCGTGATGCATTGGTCTCCCGGAGCGGTGAGTGATGAAAAGGGGTTGTCAGACCATGGCGGGCGGAAGGTGGAATTTCAACCGCAGCGCGCCGCCCCTCTCGCTTCAGGCAGCAATAATATTGCCGATCGTGCCCGGCGAATTGTCGCAATGGGTCACTGCAGCAGCCTGATGGTGAACGGAAACTTTACGAACGCGAAGCGTTCCGGCAGCGCCCGCCACCTGTGATCAGGAGCGTGGCTTCTCGAGCAGGACCTGTCCCTGCTTCTCGACGCCGAGCTTGAGCTTCTCGGCGAAGACCGCGAGCACCCAGGGCAACATCACCTCGATGCGGACAAGCGTCTCCTCGACCTCGAGCTTGCCCCTGACGGTATAGCCGAGTGCGGCGACGCCGAACTGGACGGCCTCCCCGTCCCAGTTCTCCTCGACCAGCTGCATCTTCACCATGCCGAGCTTGTCGCGGATGCGGTCGATGCCGCTGCGCAGCCGGTCCAGGGCGGCCTCGCGTCCGAGGTCATGAGAAACGGTGATGCTGACAGGCTTGGCCATGGCGCTCTTCAATCAGGACGACTGACTGTCATGTGATGTATCGCCGCGCGATATCCAGAGGCACACCCGGCCAATGATGGCCATGAGACCGGGTTTTGGCCGAAAGGGCTTCCGCTCACCCCGAGAACGCGCTGGAGCAGAGCGAGCGCGAGGCCTGGGTATGCGCGAGCCACCAATAGTTGCGCTCGCTCAGAGCCCGGTGGCCGCGCGCAGTGACACGCCACAGGCCATCGGCCGGCTCCACGAGTCCCCGCTGCCGCAGCGACAGCAACACGGCATCGTCGAAGATGAAGTGCTTGGTCTCCTCGTCGAGGCTTTCAAGGGCAATCCATTCCGGGTCGGTCATGATGGGGTTGCACTGCATCTGAAGGTGCTGTGTTTCCATGATCATCTCCTTAGTCGATCCCGATCGGATGGTGACGACCTCGCATCCAATCTGGGCACCCTCGTGACCGGAAGTCGGCCTCAACAAGCCTTAGCCGGCAGGCTCGGCACATTTCCGTGAACGCTGACGGAACTCTGCCGCCGCAGCATCGTTCAGTTTGCACACCCGAAACGAGAGACTGGAGTGTCCGCGATGGCGACCAACAATGCGTTTCCGCCCGACATGCCGAAGGATTGGGACGAGGCAGAGGATGAGGCCAAGCGTGCCGGCAATACGATCCGCGCCAAGGCGGCCGATCTCGCTGGGACCGTCAAGGATGGCTATGATCGCGCCAAGGACGCGATCCGCGATGTAGATCCCGGCGAGGCAGGGCATTACGCCCAGGAAAAGGGCGAGGTTGCCCTGCGCGCGATCCAACGCCATCCGGTCGTCGCCTTCGGTCTCGGCGCCCTCAGCGTCGGCTTGATCGCCTGGGCGAGCATGCGCCCCGCACGACCGCAATGGGAGCCCGACTACGGGCGCCTGCGCCGGCTTTTCTCCGATTATGGCGGAGACGACATGATCAAGGCGGGGAGAGATTCGATGAAGGCCGGCGAAAGCTGGCTGCAATCGTCAGGCAATATCGCCCAGGATTATGCCCGTGATGGCAGCCGCCTGCTGGCGAAACGGACGGAGAAGGAACCGCTCGCAGCGTTGCTCGGCATTGGCATCGCGGTCTATGTGCTCGGCTCGCTGCTGACGTCATCGAGCGAGCCAGCGCCGGCTCCGGTGCGACGCCGCAGCACGAAACGCTAGAGCATCGGCCCGAGAGGTGGATCGCGGCCTTCGGGCAAGCCGATGCAAACAGAGAAGTGAAATCATTGGACGGATTTCGAGATCCAGTCCGGTGATCTTAAAAAGTGATCGGGCGAGACCTGCAGCCGGTCAACCAACCAGTGCGCGCTTCAAACAAAAACCGGGAGGCCGAAGCCTCCCGGAAATGGAATGTCACCACCAGTAGCCGGGACGGCCATAGTAATAGCCGCGACCGTAATAGGGGCGAGACGCTGCGGCACCGACAATTGCGCCGCCCACGACGCCCGCGGCAACGCCGGCGGTCACCGCACTGGCGGTCTCATTCGATGCACGGCGGTTCTCGACATAATTGGCAGAACGGCACTGCTGATAAGCGCGCGTGCCCGGACGGAAGCCCTGAGCTTCGCAGGTGATTTCTGCGTCGGCCATCGATTCCTGTGCAGTCTGGCAGCCGGCCAGCCCCGCGGCCAGAAGCCCCACGACAATAAGAGAACGCATCAATATATCCTTTTTCAGCCACCCAAGACCGCCAATTCGCATGAAAACTATCGCTACGGCAACCGTCAAGGCAGACGAGATATTAAGGTTTCCGCATGTGTGGCGTCGCGGTTACGCCTGCTAGC
Source organism: Allobosea sp. 05T439 (assembly GCF_056396005.1). NCBI lineage: Bacteria > Pseudomonadati > Pseudomonadota > Alphaproteobacteria > Hyphomicrobiales > Alloboseaceae > Allobosea > Allobosea sp. 05T439. The sequence goes on from NZ_JBFTKP010000007.1 coordinate 196,662, forward strand.
GGCGGGCTTTCTGCGCCGGCTTTTCCGGGGCGGCCTTTCCGGAACGGGTCAGCGAGGTGATCGCGAGAGCCGGCCTGCCGGACTTCTCCGCGATGATCTGGTCCTGTTCCATGATGGCCTCGCGCGCCGGCTCGTCACCATCGAGCCCGCCGAGCAGGTCGGAGGGAACCCGCCGGTTCGACGAGCGCGAGCCATCGGAATAGACGATGTCGAACATGACGAACTCGGCATCGAGCGGTTTGGATTTCTTGCGGGCCATGGTCGATCCTTATGCGAAAGGTCGCCGGCTGCGGCGCGTTGGGCCTGCGGCTCTTGAAGCGACCTGAGTGAAAGCGGCCCCGGGATAGAACACCTGCGTCCGCGGTTCAATGCGATCATCCGCGGCGGCCTGTTTCCCGAAATTGCAGCCAGGCGGCTGATCGTGCGAAATGTGATATGGCCACACACAGGCCTTCAGGAAAGACCCCGATGCTACTGCGCCCGATACTGCTCCTGTCGACGTTCGCACTCGCCGCCTGCGCCGTTCCGAACTCGCGCTCCAACGCAGTCGTCGTGACGGAGAACAAGGAAATCGTCCAAGCCTGCAAGCAGATCACGGAGATCAATGGCGATTCGACCATCAATCAGACGCTGCTGATCGACAGCGCACGCGACAGTGCCCTTGCCAGGCTGAAGATCCGTGCCGCCGAAGCCGGCGGGACACATGTGCTCTCACYGGTCGCGGCCCATACCTGGAAGGGACCCAGCACCGCCGGCACAGTCTATAAGTGCTGAGGCCCGCCTGAGGGATCGGCCCGAGGCTCGGATTGCGTCGGGTTTCGTTCGTTCCTTCGCGGCAGCACGACAATAGGAAACGCCGCGGCAAACGCTCGTTCGGTTCAGGAAAGACCTAGCCGAGGCGCCGGATGACCTTCTCGCCATTCGGCCAGGGGCCACGCGCGCGCCCGGAGCGTTTCTCATAAGGCACATACCGGTACCCGGACAGCACCGGCGCCGGAAACTCCGGCACAGGAGCGAAGATCCAGCATTGCCGCCTGATCCGCTCTGCTTCGGTCTGGGCTTCCGCACAGGCCATGATCTGGGAGCGCTCCCAGAAAGCCTCGGCGCGCGACGACAGTGCAGCGACGATTGTCGCTGCCGCAAGGCCGCTCAACAGAACTCTGCTCATGAGACAGTCATGGATTGGAACCTCTTCGGTCTGCGCACCCGTCTTGCACCCCCAGCATAACATCGTCTGCGTCTTACCGGGTCGTAAACACCACACTCGAAAACCTTCGGCAGTCTTCTGGCTCTGCACCGAAACTCTTCGCTTGACGATGAAACCGAGGCCGGCCCAGCTTCCCTCCGTCACGATGTGGAGACCGAATCGATGCGGCGGCACGTTTTGAAAATCGGTGCCGCAATCTGCGCCTTCGCTGGCCTGGCAGCGGGCCCGGCATTTGCGACCGAAGGCGGCGCTAGTCTTTATATCCCAGGCTTGCGCGGGGCTCTATCGGGCCTGGTGCCGCCGCCGGGCTTCTATTTTCAGAATGATTTCTACAGCTATTCCGGCAGCTTGCCGGGCTCCCGCCGTCTCCAGCTCGGCGGGGCTGTCCTCAGCGATGTCAAGGTCGAGGCGCGGGTCGATTTCCTGACACCGACCTGGGTGACTCCGCTCGAGGTCCTGGGCGGCAATCTCGGCTTCGCCGTGACCTTGCCCTTCGGCATTCCGAGAGTCAGCGCCGGAGCCCTAATTGCCGCCCCGCGCCTGGGGCGAGCTTTCGCCTTCAGCCAGCGCGACGCCACCTTCAACATCGGCGATCCCGTCGTCACCAGCTTCATCGGCTGGCATTCCGGCAATTTCCACTGGACGACCGGTGTTGCCGTCAACATTCCCGCCGGCGCCTATCAGGACGGCCAGCTGTCGAATGTCGCGCTCAATCGCTGGATTGGCGACCTCTACGGCGCCGTGACCTATCTCAACACGACCACGGGGCTGGAAGTCTCGGCCGCAGCCGGATTCGAGATCAACGGCACGAACACTGCCACCGACTACAACAGCGGCAACGCCTTTCACGCCGATCTTTCGATCAGCCAGTACCTGAGCAAGGACTTTTCCATCGGCGTGCAGGTCGGCCATTACCAGCAGGTGAGCGGGGATGGCGGCAGCGGCGCCTCGCTGGGCCCGTTCAAGGGTCGGACCACGGCGATCGGCGGAACCATCGGTTATAATTTCGAGGTTGGTGGCCTCCCGATCTCGACGCGATTGAAGGTCCTTCGCGAGGTGGGGGTCGAGAACCGCCCGCGCGGTACGATCGGGCTCTTCACAGTCGCCTTCCCGCTCGGGGGACAGGCGGCTCCGGCAGCGCCCAACCCGACCATCGTCAAGCACTGACCCCACACCCCGGCCAAGAACCTGGTCCGTCCGGCGATACCGAACTTTGCCGGCCAAGGTCGCGGACGCAGCGTCCCCATCAAGACTCCGCTCTCGCTCCACGAAGGCTGCCACAAAGCCACGCGCTGACGCTGGCCGGTGTCACCGGCATGCCAGGCTGCCGTGCCGGCTGCCTGCAGGGAATCTTGTCATTTCCGTCCATCGAGCCAAGATGCGACGCTATCATTTGCGGCGGTCGGGCCGGCCTCGCATGACATCATCCGACGGCAGCGGGCCTCGTCGTGCCAGCGCGATGCCGACGCCGGGCAATCCAGGGGAATACCATGATGGACAAGGACTCTGAGGCCGGTTCGCGCACTGCGATCGATGGCGAGATCGGAATTCTCGCACGTCGCAAGATCGAGGCCGGAATCATCGCGCCGATCTACGAGGTCATGCGTGAAAAGCTGGGCGAAGAGCTGGCACAATCCATTCTCGACACGGCGATCAGGCGGGCCGCCGTTGAGACCGGCAAGGCCTTTGCCGCCAAGACACCGGGAGGGACGACACTGCGCACCTTCCAGGAACTCCAGGATCTCTGGACGCAGGACGATGCGCTGACGATCGAGGTCATCAAGGCCACCGACGCGGAATTTCACTACAACGTCAAACGGTGCCGCTATGCCGAGACCTATCGGGAGATGGGCCTCGGCCATATCGGCCATCTGCTCTCGTGCAATCGCGACGGCGTCTTTTGCACGGGTTACGACCCACGGATCTCGCTGGAACGCAGCCAGACCGTGATGGAGGGCGCTTCGCACTGCGATTTCAAGTATCGTTTCTCGGACAGGCTCGACACCACCCCGGAGTGAGCAGCACCGCCTTCCTGCGACCTCGCTTCACCGGCACGGATCGCCGCAAGAAAGGATGCGGCTCGAGCCTAGGCGCTGGGGTCGAGCCAGATTGTCGCAGCGGGGGAACGCCGGAGCGGACCCGCGGTTTCATCCGGTTGTGACTGGCGAAGGGAGCGACTGATGGCCAGCAAGAACAGTGCCCAGCGGGAAATCCGCAAAATCGCCTATGCCCTCTGGATGGAGCAAGGCCAGCCGGACGGCCGCGATCGCGAACATTGGGAAGCGGCCAAAGTCATTTGGGCTTTCCGCAACCACGAAGCCGGCGGGACACAAGTCGGGGATACCGCGTTAGAGATCGGCTCTCACGCGGCTCGACCGCTGCCGGATCGCAGATAGTGCTCGGCCAGCTGATAGTAGCGCTCGGCCTCGATGCGATGACCGGCCAAGGCTTCGGCATCACCAAGTTTCAGGGCACGCTCATAGCGCTGCCGCGCGCCCTGGAGCGGCGCCTGTTCGGCGCKCCCGGACTGCGGCACCCGATATGGACGCGGGCGCGACGGGATGGAGTAGGTGCGAGGCATCGTTGCTTCTCCCTAACCTAGGATCTCAGCCACGATCTTGCGGAGCTCCTCACGGCTGAGGCCACAGGGTTCGGGCTTCCAGTTCGGATCTGCCCTGAGCGGGACGATGGCATTCTTCCTCAAGATCTCGGGGCGCGCACGCGCCTCAACAGGCTTCGTTTCAATGTTGTTGTGCATGTAGGTCCATTGGCCAGGCGGCGAGGCCGCAAGGCATTTGTGTTGGAGAATCGTCGAGCGAAATGCATGCGACGAGCGCGCTGCATCGAGGCAGCGATCAATCGTCGAAGGGATACGGGTTGAGGCTCCGCGCTCTCTCAGGAGACATGGGCCAAGCCGAGCATTTCTAAGTCGACCCTGCACTGTTAGCGGAACAATGTGGCGAATTCAGGTTGTCCAATTGCTGATCGAGCAACCGGCGTCGCCTTTCAGAAAGCCAGGCCATCATCCGCACCAACGGTCGGGTGCGATGCCCTGGCGCGCCACGGCGGGGCGTCGCTCAAAAAGCCAGGACCTTCGTCGCTTGCCGGGGAACAAGCGCCGCCAGCATCATGGTCCCTCCTCCCGGGGAGAGACCCAACATGATCGGATGGCTCATCCTCGCCTTCATCAGTGGGCTTCTGCTCGGAGATATCCTCGGCGCGCGTCGATGGCAGCGCCGGGCGGACGAAGCACTGCAGCTTGCAGCACAGTCTCTCCTGCTTGTCCGCCGCCGCTCGGGACCGACAGGCAATCCGAAATGAGGCGCCGGGCTTCGACCCCCAACAGGACAGATGGCGCAGATCGCATGGGCGCGGGACACCAATTGTCAGGCCCCGTTGGCAGACGATGCCGTCTGGCTCTCGCCCTTGACCTTGCACACCGTTCAAGCCCCCGCGCCCGATCATACAGATTCGCCGAAGACTGTGTCAGGAGTTGCCGCGACTGAAGCCGAAGGGGAAAAGCGATGTCCGCCCTGTGGAAAGAGGCTGCCGCCCTCCCGAACAGCAGCCTCCTCCCGCAGAACGGCGTTCCCCCGAGATTATTACTAGCCCTGCGCTCTCTCCCGGCTGACCTTACGATTCCACACGCTTCGGGAGGCCGACAGCTAGACTTTATGCTGCGTATCATCGATCTGCGGTGGTGAGCTTCGCAACTTCCGCGCGTGTCGCGCCGGGTGTCGATCGCGCCTCGTCAGTTCCGCCGCGACCGCGATGGTGAGGCGAGGGAGACGAGGCCTGGAACTGAAAACTCCGGCGCGGCGATCAATCCGGCAGACGGGTTTCCGCGAGAGTGCCGTGTCCCACAGCGTAAGGGCCCGGCGCCCCATTCGAGGAGCCGGGCCCTGTTCAAGGCTATGGCGATTGAGCCTATTTCGCGAAGCGACCTTCATATTTGAACTGCGGCGCCGCTTTCAGCTGGTCCTTGGTGGCGTTGATCCTGGCATTCCACTTCTTGTCGGTCGCATTCCAGGTGATGGCGAGCGCGTTCGGGCTGACCGCAACATAGTGCGTGCCCATTCCAAGGAAGCCGCCGACCGACAGAATGTAAGAGGCGAGGGAGTTACCGGCGATGACGACGTCCTCGATCTCACCCACATTCTCGTCACCGGCATTCTTGACGTTGAGCCCCTTGAGACTGCTGGTCAGGGCGGATGCTTCGTTCACTGAGACGAAGACCGGAGCCTGAGCCGGAGTGGGAGCGGTCTGCGCGAAAGCGGCGCTGGAAAGCACGGTGGCGGCGAGAGCAAGAGCAATGGGACGCATTTTTGGGATAACCTTCTTGTTGGGCCGCAGTCGGAGACCGCTGCGGCGTGACAGAGAGGTAATTCCCGGCCTCCCGATCGGTTCCGGGAATATTTGCAGTGCGACAAGGGGGCTCATGGCCCGGTGGGACCGCTGACATCTGCATCGCGCGCCTGGATATTCGCAGGAGCGCGCGGGCGAACATCTCTCCAGGAGATCACGATTTTCGAGAAGGACTGATCCGATCCCTGCCTCGGGCGTTTAGCCGGCAGGAGGAACGGCCATGAAACATGATCACATGCTCAAGGCATTCACCGTGATGCTTGCGACGACCGCGGTGACGCCGGCTTCAGCCCAGCAGGCCATGATCGACGAAGCGTCCTTTCTACAGGCATTCGAAGGACGCTTCACGGGCACCGGGACGCTCGAAAATGCGGGCGGATCGAGCCATAAACTGAACTGCAAATTCGACGGCGATCAGCAGGGCTCCCGGGTCACTTTAAGCGGCCATTGCTCGACCGCGCTGGTCCTCTCCACGACCGTGAAGATCGATCTGCGCTATGATCCCAGGACGCAGCGCTATGACGGTGAGTTCCGCGAGAGCAAGGGCACTGTGGCAAACCTCGCCGGCGCACGTCGTGGTGACAATCTCGCATTGTCCTTCCGCGAGACGGCGGAGAGCGTTCGGCCCAGTCCGCCGGCCACGCTAACGATCAGCCGGCACGCAGAAGGGTTGGCCCTGGCGCTCAGAGCGAGCCAGCCGGGGCAAGGGCAGAACCTCGACCTGCGCCTCAGCGGAAAACGGCGCGGCCCTTGAGGACAGGGGCTTGGCGAAGAGCAATTCGCGGATAGTCTTGCCCCATGACCAGATCTCTTCACCTCCTCGGCTCGATCGCAGCATTGGCGCTCGCTGCTTGCACGGCCGCCGGTCAACCATCCAGTGCCGCGCCGCCAAGTCCGTGCTCGCCCGAAGGAGCCAAGCGCCTTGCAGGGCAGATCGGCAAGAGCGACGCCGAGGTCATGCGTGCGACCGGCGCAAGTGTGGTGCGACGTCTTTCACCCGGCTCGCCCATGACGATGGATTACCGCCGGGAGCGGGTGACGATCGAGGTGGATGAGAGCGGAAAAATCCAGCGGGCGCTCTGCGGCTGACGCCAAACGGCGCTCCGCAGGGGGGCCATTGCTCGAGGCGATGAAACCCTGAGCGGGAAGATGGCGGACAGGGAGGGATTTGAACCCCCGATACCCTTGCGGGTATGCCGCATTTCGAGTGCGGTGCATTCAACCACTCTGCCACCTGTCCGCGGTCGCCTTCGGTCGAAGCGGGCTGGTTACTACACGCCACATCGGACGGTTACAAGTCTCCTCGCTGTCATAAATCCGACGAATCTGAAGCCTCGCGACTTGACCTGAAGAGCCGCCAAGACTATCGAGCCTCGTCCGGCGTGGGGAAACCCGCGCCTGATCTCTTTTGCGTGTCCGGCTCCGCGTTGCGGCATCCGGCATGATCGAAGAGTGAACCCGACCACGTAACGACTGCCAAAAAGCCGTCCCGCATGCGCCTCGCGAGGCCATGACAGGGCGGGGCTGAACATGGAGAACAACGATGTTCGCAGTCATCAAGACCGGCGGTAAGCAGTTCCGCGTCGCCGCGAACGATGAAATCACCATTGCCAAGCTCGAAGGCGAGCCTGGCGATACCGTTGCCTTCGGCAACGTCCTGATGCTGACCGACGGCGAGAAGTCGACGCTCGGCGCGAAGGAACTGGCCGAGATCACCGTTGCCGGTGAGATCGTGCGCCAGGCCCGCGGCGAGAAGGTCATCGCCTTCAAGAAGCGCCGCCGCCAGAACTCGAAGCGCAAGCGTGGCTTCCGCGCCGAGCTGACGATCGTGCGCATCACCGACATCCTCACGGGCGGCAAGAAGCCCGAGATGAAGAAGGGTGACGCTTCGACCGTTGCCGTGAAGGCCGCCGCCAGCGCCGTCAAGGGCAAGGCGAAGGCTGAAGCCAAGGCTGAGGCGCTCGACGCCTCGAACCTCTCGCTGATCTCGGGCGTCGGCCCGACCATCGAGAAGAAGCTGCGCGCTGCCGGCATCACCTCCTGGAACGACATCGCCGCCTGGTCCGAGGCCGACGTCGCCAAGTGGGACGAAGAGCTCAAGCTGCGTGGCCGCGCCACCCGCGAGGAGTGGGTTGTTCAGGCCAAGGAACTCCTGGCCGGCAAGCCCCCGCGCGCCAAGGTCGACCAGGCCGAACAGGCTTCCGGCGAGGACTACTGACAGCTCCTGTCAGGCAGTCTTCGGCTTTCATCTCCGAACCGGTGGCTTTTGCCGCCGATTCGGGTTAGAGAGACAACAGTAGTTTCGAGGTAGGGCGTTATGGCTCACAAAAAAGCAGGCGGCTCGTCGCGCAATGGTCGCGACTCCGAAAGCAAGCGTCTCGGCGTGAAGCGCTTCGGCGACCAGGCGGTCGTGGCCGGCAACATCATTATTCGTCAGCGCGGCACCAAGTGGCATGCCGGCGTGAACGTTGGCATGGGCAAAGACCATACGCTCTTTGCGACGACCAATGGACGAGTCCGATTCACGACGAAACTCGGCCGAGCTTTCGTGAACGTAGTCCCGGCCCAAGAGGCCGCAGAGTAAAAGGCGGATAGGGAAGTTCCTTGATCCGCCGGTTCCATCGAACCGATCGGATCAAGGGCAAGGCCCGACAAGGGTCTCCCGAAGGTCAAGCGAAAGGGGAGATGGGACCAAAGTCCCAGCTCCCTTTTTTCGTTTGCGCCGACGGAGAGACCGATGTTCCCCGAACTGACCCGCGACGATGTCTTCCGGCTCGAGACCCGCCGTCTCTGGCTGCGTTGGCCGCGCATGGCAGACGCTTCCGCCATCCTGCGCCAGGCTGGGGAGAAAGCCGTGGCCGAGATGACGGCCTCGATCCCGCATCCCTATCCGGCGGATGCGGTCGAGCCCTTCATTTTCGCCATGCGCAAGGGCAATGCGCTCGGCGAGCATCTGGCGCTGGCGATCACGCCGCGCTCCAGGCCGAACGAGCTCATCGGCATGATCGGCGCCCATAAGCAGGCGACCGGCATCCCCTTCATCGGCTACTGGCTCGGCACCCCGCACTGGGGCAAGGGCTACACGACCGAGGCCGCGCAGGCTCTGATCGACACGCTCTTCACCTTGCTCGACATTCCGGCGATCGAGGCGGACACGCGCGTCATCAACCCGGCCTCACGCCGGGTGCTGGAGAAGTCCGGCTTCCGGCAGGAGGGCTCCTTCTTGAAGTCGCTGCCGGCTCGCGGCGGGCTGTTCCCCTGCGAGCAGTACCGGCTCGACCGCTCGACCTGGGCTGCCCTGAAGAGCTGGGGAGCAACGGGCTGGACCCACGCGCCCGAAATCGAGACCCCCGGCGAATTCTGCGTCGCCTGAAACGAAACAGCCCCGGCAGATGATGCCGGGGCTGATTGCTGTTGGCCGTGAGCTCCAGGCTTACCTAACGAAGTTGCCGCCAAGCTCGTCATCGATATGGGCGCGGATGATCTCCTCGAAGCTCGCTTCCGCCTTGAAGCCGAGCGCGGTCGAACGCTGCGGGTTGAAGTTGCGCGGCCAGCCGGCAACGATGCCATCGATGACCGGGTCCGGAACCCGCTTGATCCGCTTCACCACATTCTCGCCGGCGACCTTGCGCAACGCCTCGATCTGCTCCGCCACCGTGCAGGAATAGCCGGGCATGGTCAGGGTGCGGCGAGGCCCGATGGCGCCGGTATCCATCGTCGCGGCATGGATGAGGAAGCCGACGGCCGAACGCGGCGAGGCATGCCAGTGCCGGACCTGATCGGAAACCGGCAGCACCGCCTCTTCACCGTTCAGCGGCTCGCGGATGATGTTGGAGAAGAAGCCGGACGCGGCCTTGTTCGGCTTGCCCGGACGCACGCAGATCGTCGGCAGGCGAATTCCGACGCCATCGAAGAAGCCACGGCGGGAGTAATCGGAGAGCAGCAGCTCGCCGATCGCCTTCTGCGTCCCGTAGGAGGTCAGCGGCGTGGTGAAGAACTCGTCCTCGATCTTCTCATGGAAGGGCGCACCGAAGACCGCGATCGAGGAGGTGAAGACGACACGCGGCTTGTAGCCGCCGCCGACCTTTCGGATCGCTTCGAAGAGATGGCGCGTGCCGTCGAGATTGATCCGGTAGCCCTTGTCGAAATCGGCCTCGGCTTCGCCCGAGACGATCGCCGCGAGATGGACGATCAGGTCGGGGCGGGAAGCGATCAGCGACTCGGCCTCCCCCTCGTTCGACATGTCGGAGACGACGACGTCGAAGATGAAGGGCGCTGCGGCTGGCGCGCTTGCGGCGATGACATCCTGGGCCGTGATCTTGGTGACCGGCTTGCCGCCGAGCTGACCGTCATGGGCCAGTCTTTCGATGAACTTGCGGCCGACCATGCCGGCGCCACCGAGAACGAGAATATGCATGGTGATTTCCTGGTGCTTGTTGTTGATCAGTGTGGCAGGCGCCCGCCGAGTTCATCTTCGATATGGACGCGAATGATCTCGTCGAAATCCTTTTCGGCCCGGAAACCGAGCCGAAGCGCGCGCCTGGCCTCGAAGCCGGTCGGCCAGCCGGCGACGATCTCGGTGACTGCCTTGTCCGGAGCACGGCGGATCAGATTGACCGCCTTCTCGCCGGCCACGCGCCGCAGGGCCGCGATCTGCTCCCCGACCGAGCAGAAGACGCCCGGCATGGTCAGATTGATCCGCGGGCCGAGGGTTTCGCGGTCCAGCCCGGCAGCATGGAGCAGGAAGCCGACAGCCGAACGCGGGCTCGCATGCGTGAACACGAGATCGTCGCCGACCGGCAATGACGCCTCCAGCCCGACCAGCGGCTCGCGGATGATGCTGGAGAAGAAGCCACCGGCCGAGGCGTTCGGCTTGCCCGGGCGCACGGCAATCGACGGGAAGCGAATTCCGACGCCGTCGACGAAACCCCGCCGCGCGTAATCCGCAAGCAGCAGCTCGCCGATCGCCTTTTGCGTCCCGTATGAGGTCAGCGGCGTGGCATGGAACTCGTCCGGAATCACCGCCGGATAGGGCGCGCCGAAGACGCCGCTCGACGAGGTGAAGACGAGACGGGGCACATAGGAGCCGCCATCCTTCCGTCCTTCCCGGCGGATCGTCTCGAGCAGGCTCAGGGTCCCGTCGAGATTGATCCGATAGCCCTTGTCGAAATCTCGCTCGGCCTCGCCGGAGATGATCGCAGCAAGATGGAAGATCACGAGCGGGCGGGCCCCGATCAGCTCCGCGGCGATGGCGGGATCGGCGAAATCCTCGGTGCGGATCTCGATCTCGCCGTCAAAGCCCCCCGGCGTCTCCGGCGTAACGACATCGGTCAGCGTCAGCTTGCTGATAGCCTTGCCGGCGCAAGCACCGTCAGCCGCCAGCTGCGCTGCGAGCTTGCGGCCGACCATGCCGGCCGCGCCTGTCACCAGGACGTGCATCGACGCGCCCTTCCCTGCGTCAGAGCGCGAAGCCACCATCGGCGAGATGAATCTGCCCGGTGGTGTAGCTCGACTCGTCGGAACCCAGATAGACGGCAAGCCAGGCGATTTCCTCGGCCGTGCCAAGCCGGCCCATCGGCTGGCGGTCGACGAAGGCCTGACGCGCAGCCGCCTCGGTCGTCTTCGTCACCTTGGCGAGATCGGCGATGCGCTGGTCGAGCGAGGGCGACTGGATCGTGCCCGGGCAGATCGCGTTCGCGCGAATGCCTTTCTTGATGTAGTCGGCGGCGACTGCCTTGGTCAGGCCGATCACGGCCGCCTTGGTCGCGCCATAAGCATAGCGGTTTGGAATGCCGCGCACCGAGCCGGCGCCCGAAGCGATATTCACGATGGAGCCCGCGCCCTTCGACAACATCCCCGGCAGGAAGGCCTTGGTCGTGCGGTGCATCGACTTGACGTTGAGGTCGAAGGAAAAATCCCAGGCCTTGTCGTCGCAGTCCAGAACGGTGCCGTGGTGAACGAAGCCGGCGGCATTGACCAGGATGTCGATCGGTCCGACCTTCTCGGCGAAAGCGTCGACGGCCTTGCTCGAAAGCACGTCGAGCTTGCGCTTCTTCGCCTTCGGGATTCCCTCCAGCAGCGCAACATCCTTGTCCGTTGCCCAGACCGTCGCGCCTTCCCTGACGAAGGCTTCCGCGATCGCCCGGCCGATGCCCTGCCCCGCGGCCGTGACGACGGCGACCTTGCCCTTCAAACGTCCTGCCATGTCCTTGGTCCTCTTGTTAAGCCGGCTTATTGTCAGAGCTGCTTGCGCATATGCGTCAGGCGCCGATCGGCCAGATCAGTGTGATGGGTAACCGCGAAACCCAGGCGCTCATACCAGGCGATGCGCTCGGTTAGTTTCGCGTGGGTGTAGAGATGCACCGAACCAAAGCTGAGTGCGGCGGCGCGCTCGTCGGCAAAGCGCATCAGCAGCAGACCGAGCTTGCGCCCTTGTGCCCCTGGGGAGACCGCCACGCTCCAGATCGTGAAATCGTCCGGAGAGATCTCGAGAACAAGCGCGGCATCCAGCCCGTTGTCGCCGTCGACCAGCCAGACCTCATGCTCGGCCACGACCTGCGCATAATCGGCGATCCGCGGGAGCGAAGGCACGCCGATAATGGCCTCGTTCGGCGTATAGGCTGCGCTCTTCAGCGCCCTGATGGCGGGAATGTCGCCGGATGACGCCCGGCGCAAGGACAGCCCATCGATCCCGCCCAGCATCTGGTTGAAGGTCCCGAGCGCCAGCTTCTGCCGGCCCTCGGCGTCGAAATTMGCGGGATCCAGCCAGCGCTGGAAGCCTTGCGCCCGCACCGGCCATTCGCTGTCGAGGATCGAATACCAGGCGGTGTCGCGATTCCTGCCCTTCACCACCATGTGCTGGCGGAACAGACCCTCGTATTGGAAGCCGAAGCGCAGAGCGGCCCGCTTCGACGGTTCGTTCAGGGTGTTGCACTTCCACTCGAAACGGCGATAGCCGAGCGAGAATCCGTAGGCGCCGCACAGATAGATCGCCTCGGTCGCAACCCGGGTCTTCTGCAGGCTCGGCGAATAGGTGATGTAGCCGACCTCGAAGACGCCATGCTCGGGCCTGATCTCCATCAGCCAGAGATGGCCCTTGGCCTTGCCGTCGGCCCTGTCGATCGCCGCGAACGGCACGATGCCGGCCTTCGCCGCCATCGTCGTCAGCAGCTCGCGATAGCTTTCGCGATCCTGCGGCGGATGGGCCGCCATCCAGGTCCAGATCTGATCATGCCCGCCATTGGCCTGCCAGATATCGTCAAGATGCCGGTCCGGATCGATCGGCTCGAGCCGACAATAGCGCCCTTCCAGTACCTTGGCCGGCGGAAAGGGCGGTGCTTTCCAATCAGGCGAAAGGGTCATGATTTCCCCCGCGCATGCCAGGCGGAGAGATCGAGCGAGATATTCCAGCCAGCACCGAGCTCGGCAGCGGCCGCATGGGCGAGCGCTGAACCCTCCGCCTCCCAGACAAGCCGCTCGACCTCGTTCGCGAAGGCCGACGCCGCCTCGTCCTCTTCATCGTAGATCGCGTCGAACGCATCCATCCAGGCTTCCAGCCGATCGCCGAACGCCTCGGAGAGACCGGMGTCCTCAGCGTCGATCGCCTTGCGCCTGCCCTTGGCGTCGATCATCCAGAGGCCGCTTCGCCCGAGCCATTCGGGCGCAATGACGAGTTCGCTGCTCACGAGCGCGCCTTGAGGTCGTCCTCGAAGAAATTGTTAAGCGGGACCGACGGCCCGTTGCCGGCGAAGCCTGCAAAACTGCCCTGCTCGGTGATCAGGCGTGTCGCCTCGATGAAGGCAGCCCAGGCCGCGCGCGCCAACGCCGCGCCGATCGAGATGCGCCGGACACCAAGTGCGGCGACATCAGACACCGTCAGGCCGAAATCGCCATAGATCAGCGCATTGACCGGCTTGCCGCCGGCAGCCGCGACAATCGCGGCGATCTGCTCGCGGGTCTTTGGCCCGGGTGCATAAAGCACATCGGCGCCCGCCTCGGCATAGGCGGCAATGCGCCTGACCGATTCGTTCAGCGGATCGTCATGGCCGGTGAGAAAGCACTCGGCACGCGCCGTCAGCAGAACGCCGGAGCCGGTCTCGTCAATCGCCCGCCGCGCCGCGCGGATCCGCTCGACCGCGAGCTCGAAAGGATAGAGCGGGACGTCATCGCGCCCGGTCGCATCCTCGATCGAGAGCCCGGCGACCCCGGTCGCCACACAGGCTTTCACATTGAGCGCGACATCGGCCGGTCCGTCGGCATAGCCGTTCTCGAAATCGGCATTGATCGGCAGGTCGGGTACGGCTTTCACCATATCCGCGATATGAGCGAGCATCATGTCGCGCGGCACGTCCTGATCAGCCCGCCCCTGCGTGAAGGCGAAACCGGCGCTGGTCGTGGCCAGCGCCCTGAAACCCTGCCCGCGCAGCCAGCGCGCCGAACCGACATCCCATGGGTTCGGCATGACGAAGCAGCCAGATTCGTGAAGTGCACGAAAGGCGGCGATCTGCGGACTGTCGGTCATTTTAAATCGTTTCAGATGCGAGTTGGCCGAGCGATGCCCCATACTGTCCGGGCGCGTGCCGTTTGTCAGCCCTTCACGTCATGCGTCAAGGCTCGGCACCGATGCGCAACCGGCATGGAGGCCGATCAATAGGCTGCAATCAGCTCGTAGATGAAAGCCGTGAGACCGGCCGGGCTCGGAATCCTGGAGGCAAGAGCACCGCGCAGGAGCGCAGGCAGTGCCTCCCGGTCTGAGCCGCTGAGCAGGGCAATGCCTTGCGCTGCACTCGCATCCTGCATTGTGGGAAAGGCGGGATGGGGCCTGGCCGCCAGGGCAACGCCTGTTCGGACCGAGAGGACGCCAGAACGCCCGATCAGGTCCACCAGGCTCGGTGGCGGCACCGCCTCTTCACCCGCGCCCTGCCATGTCACTCCAGCGAGATAGCGGCCGAGGCCACGCCCGGCCCGGCCCGTCTCACGATAGACAGAGCGGCTGAACGCCCCCATGGCCGGTCGCATCCTGCGCGTTTCCGGGGTCGGATTGGCAAGCAGATCGAGATATTCGGGCGTCTCCAGTGCCTCTGCCGAGCCGAGGTCGTAGAGCGTCAGATAGCGGGCGGAGGCGCCACGCCCCCCGGCGTAACGCTTCGCGGCGAGGAAGCCGGGCATCGTCAGCCGCTCCGGGACATGCTCGCCCCCGTGCCAGACCTCGTAATCCGGGCGCATGGCCGGGTCGACGCTGTTGCCGATCGCCAGGAAGACTGGTCCGGGCCAATCGGCCGAACCTGACGGCATGCCCGTCATGGCCGCAGGACGATCTTGGATGCAGTGCGACGGCTTGCTCTTGCAAAGGCGTCGAGCCCCGCTGCGAGCGGCATCTCTTCACTGATCATCCGCCGGATGCGCTCCTGTTGCGCAGCCATGAGCGCGATCACCCGCGGCCACGTTGCCAATGGCGAGCGATAACTCCCGCGAATCTGCTGGTGCCGCCGCACAAGCGCCGTCAGGTCGATTGGCGCCGGACGGGAATGAATCCCGCAGATGACAAGGACACCGCGCAATGCAAGCAGATCGATCGCCTCCCGCACCACTACCGGTGCGCCCGCGGCCTCGATGATCACATCATAGCTGACAGGCAGGCCGACGCGCGTGAGCGCCTCTCGCAAGGTCGTCCCGGCCGTGTCAACCGTCTCGGGAAAGCCGAGTGCCTCGACGGTGGCGAGGCGCACCGCGTCGTCGCGCCCAGCCACGACAACCCGCGCTGCACCAGCCACCTCGGCGGCCAGCGCCGCCCCTTGCCCGATCGTACCGGGCCCGATGACCAGCACCATATCGCCCGGTTTCACCCCGCCCGTATCGACGGCCTCGGTCGAAACCGTCATGGGCTCGGCGAGTGCCGCAACTGCATCATCGAGCTCATCGGGGAGTGCGATACAATTCTCTGTCGGAACGGCGGCAAGGGCTGCAAAGCCGCCATTGCGAGCAATGCCGATGCCGGTCCGCATGGCGCAATCCTCTGCCCGTCCTGAGCGGCAACGCTCACAACGCCCGCAGACGACGGAGGGACGCACCACCACGCGTGTCCCGACCKCGATGCCGTCGGTGCCTTCACCGAAATGCCGGACGCGGCCGACGAACTCGTGCCCGAGCGTGACCGGCATTGCGGCCGCCATCGCTTCGTACCCGCCCGACCAGTCCGCGATATGGAGATCCGTGCCGCAAAGACCTGCAGCCGTAACCTCAAGCAGCACTTCGCCGGGACCGGCACTCGGCTCGGATATCTCACCGAGCCAGAGCCCGGGCGCGGGGGCGGTCTTGCGAAGCGCGAGCATGAACCGCTCTCACTCGACCTTGATCGCAGCCGACTTGACCACCTTTGCCCAAGTTTCGGCATCCTTGGCCATGAACGCCGCGAGTTCGGCCGGCGTGCCGGGTGCCGGCTCGGCGCCGATCTCGACCAGGCGGGCGTTCACATCGGGCCGGGCCAAGGCCGCATTGATCGCGGAATTGAGCACCTGCACCACTTCGGGGGCCGTTCCCTTGGGGGCGACGAGGGCGACCCAGGCCGAGAGGTCGTAGCCGGGATAGCCTTGCTCGGCGACAGTCGGCACATCCGGCAACAGCGAGGCACGCTTGCCCGTGGTCACCGCGAGCGCCTTCATCGTGCCGCCCTTGACGTGGCTGGAGGCGCCGGCAAGGGTCGAGAACATGACGTCGATATTGCCGCTGATCGCATCGGTCAAAGCTGGCGCTTCGCCGCGATAGGGCACATGCTGGACCTTGGTATCCGAGACCAGGCCGAAGAATTCTCCAGCCAGATGCGCGACCGTGCCGGTGCCGCCCGAACCGAAGGTGATCGGCCGCTTGCTCGCCTGCCCATGCGCAGCCAGTTCCTTCATCGTATTGGCCGGATAGGATTTCCCGGCCGCAACAACGAAGGGCAGCTTCGCGATCATCGCGACCGGGACGAAATCCTTCTCCCAATCGAAGGGCACATTCGCCTTCAGCGCGGGATTGATCACCATCGTGGTCGGCGCAGCGAGCAGCGTGTAGCCGTCGGGCTCCGCCTTGGCGACGGTCTGGGAGCCGAGGATCGTGGCAGCACCGCCGCGGTTCTCGATGACGAAGCGCTGCTTGAGCACGTCGCCCGCCGCTTCGGCAACGACGCGCGTCACGACATCGACGCCACCACCTGCGGCAAAGGGCACGACAAGCTGCATGGCCCGCACCGGATAGGCCTGGGCCCGCGCCGGCCCGGCAGCCGTTGCCGCAAGCAGCCCGAGCGCCGCCGCCATCGCCTCACGCCTGCTCAGGGGGCCCGGCCGGATGGGGGTAAGCGCCAACGGGTCCGTCATGATGTTTCCTCCTGCTCTTATTGCAAACGACAAGGCCATCGATGGGGAGGGGCGACAACAGCGAATCCTGCGTCCCGCGATAGCCTGAGGCTATAGATCAGCCCCGACTTTTGAGATCTCGGCCCGCAAGGCCGTCTCGAAATGCTGGATCAGGCGACTGCGCGCGCGTTCGACATTCCGATGCAGGAAGACCTCGTACTGGGCCGGGTGATCGAGCGGCAGAAGCGCGACCACATCGCGGTTGGCCGCCAGCGCGCTGAAACGGTCGACGATGGCAAGACCGAGCCCCGCCTCGGCAAGCGCAATCGCGGTTTCGGCGAAGCGGGCGACATGCGTCCGCTCCGGCACGACGCCACCGTCGCGCAGCACCGCGTCGACGACCTGACCATGCACGGATTGTGGCTCGAACACGATGATCGGAATACCAGCCAGAGCCGAGGGCGACAGGCGCTTGGCCGAAGCCAGCGGCCAGTCACGCGGACACACGGCAACCGCCTTGCCGGTCCCGACCGATATGCTCCGGATTCCCGCATGAAGAATAGGGAACAAGGTGACGGCACCCTCGCCCTGAGCCGAGAGCAGATACTCCATCACCTGGCTGACCGACAGGATATCGAGATGTAGGCTGAGCCCGGGATGGTCGTTCAGCAGGCTGGCGGCTGCGCGCGGGATCAGGACGCGGCCAATGCTCGGCGAAGCGCCGAGACGGAGCGAGCCGGTATCGGCCCGTGCCAGCCTGAGCGCCCGCGCCAAAGCGCCTTCGAGCTGGTCGAAGGCGATGTCGACCTCACCGAGAAGACGATGCGCCTCCGCCGTCGGCGTCAGGCGGCCGCCATGCCGGTCGAACAGGGCAAACGCGCAGATATCCTCGATCCGCCGCACCGTCTTGGTCACGGTCGGCTGGGCGATACCGAGATCGCGCGCCGCACCGACGATGGTGCGAGCGCGCATCACGGCGCGGAAGACCTCGATCTGCCTCAGCGTGAGCAGCAAAGCGGCGCGCTCCTGCGCCAGCGACGACCGACTAGTGATTGTCGCGCGGAACGCCGAACTTCTTGTGGATTTTCTGGTACTTGACCGCCGGCTTCAGCACCATGCCCTCGGAGAGCTCGCCAACGATCTTGCGCTGGATCTCCTGCCAGGGGGTCTGGCTCTTCGGATATTTGTAGCCGCCGGCCGCCTTCAGCGCGACGCGGCGCTCGTCCAGCTCCTTGTCGGAAATCAGGATATCGGCCGTGCGCTTCTTCAGGTCGATGCGGACCTTGTCGCCGGTCTTCAGCAGCGCAAGTCCGCCGCCGGTCGCCGCTTCCGGCGAGGCGTTCAGGATCGAGGGCGAGCCCGACGTGCCGGACTGGCGGCCGTCACCGATACAGGCCAGCGCCGTGATGCCCTTCTTGATCAGGTAATCCGGCGGCCGCATGTTCACGACCTCGGCCGCGCCGGGGTAGCCGATCGGCCCGACGCCGCGAATGAAGAGCACACTGTGCTCGTCGATCGCGAGCGACGGATCGTCGATGCGGTGGTGGTAATCCTCCGGTCCGTCGAAGACGATTGCCTTGCCCTCGAAGGCCATTGGGTCCTTCGGGTTCTCGAGATAGCGCTTGCGGAATTCCGGCGTGATCACGCTGGTCTTCATGATCGCGGAATCGAACAGGTTGCCGCGCAGATTGAGGAAGCCGGACTGCGCCTTCATCGGCTCGTCATAGGCCTTGATGACCCGACGATCGCCGGAGAAGAAGCCTTCGCAGTTCTCGGCCAGCGTCTTGCCGTTGGCGGTGATGGCGGGCTTGATCTTGCCCTTGGCGACGAGCTCGGCAACGACCGCAGGCACGCCGCCGGCGCGGTAGAAATCCTCGCCGAGATATTCGCCGGCGGGCTGCAGGTTGACCAGCAGCGGGATGTCGTAGCCGATCGCAGTCCAATCCTCGTTGTCGAGTTTCACGCCAATATGCTTGGCGATGGCGTTGACATGGATCGGCGCATTGGTGGAGCCGCCGATCGCCGAGTTGACGACGATGGTGTTCTCCAGGGCTTCGCGCGTCAGGATCTTCGACGGGATCAGGTTCTCCCAGACCATCTCAACGATGCGCTTGCCGGTGTGATAGGCCATCTCGTAACGGTCGCGATAGGGCGCCGGGATGGCGGCGCCGCCGGGCAGGGTCATGCCCATCGCCTCGGCCAGGGAATTCATGGTCGAGGCCGTGCCCATGGTGTTGCAGTGGCCGGCCGACGGAGCCGACGACGCCACCAGATCGACGAAGCCGCGATAGTCGATTTCGCCGGCGGCCATCATCTGGCGCGCCTTCCAGACGATCGTGCCCGAACCGGTGCGCTCGCCGCGGAAATTGCCGTTCAGCATCGGGCCGCCCGGGAGTGCGATGGCCGGGATGTCGACCGTGGCGGCCGCCATGATCTGGGCCGGGGTGGTCTTGTCGCAGCCGGTCGTCAGCACGACGCCGTCGAGCGGATAGCCATAGAGGATCTCGACGAGCGAGAGATATTGCAGGTTGCGGTCGAGGCTCGCGGTCGGGCGCTTGCAGGTTTCCTGGATCGGATGGATCGGGAACTCGAAAGGCACGCCGCCCATCTCGCGGATGCCGTCGCGGACGCGGGCGGCGAGCTCGATATGATGGCGGTTGCAGGGCGCGATATCGGAGCCTGTCTGGGCGATGCCGATGATCGGGCGGCCCGACTGCAGCTCTTCGCGCGACAGGCCGAAATTCATGGTGCGCTCGATATAGAGCGCGGTCATGTCGGCATTGGCGGGATTGTCGAACCAGGCCTTGGAGCGCAGCTGCTCCGGCTTGATCTTGCGGACCGACTTCCTTGCAGGCGTCTTGGCCATCCCCGTCATTCCCTCTCGCACCGGCGCGCAGCCTTCGCGCCGCGTCCGCCATGGTCTTTAAATCGATTTGACCAGCCAATCATGCCGATCGCCATGCGCGCGACAAGAGCCAAATTCGACCAAATCGCGTCACCTGCATTCTGCATACAGCACACAAATTACTTCGCCAATCCATGCAGATGCCGGCTGCGCAGGAAAGGTCGCCGCCCTGCAGTTTGCAAGTGTTCCAAATGCGCGGGCGCCCGGCGGCCGGTGCAGACGGCGGGCTTGCATCGCCGCTGCGTTTCCGGCCAAGACAGCGCACCACGACAGCGCAAGGCCCACGACAGGGCCGCCTCGTCGAGAGCTTGCAGAGGAAAACGCACCATGACGCTGCAGACCGTCTCCTCCTTCGCCCGGATCGGCGAGGAAAACGCTTTCGCCGTGCTGGCACGAGCGACCGAGCTGCAGCGCAAGGGCAAGGACATCATCAATCTCGGCATCGGCCAGCCCGATTTCCCGACGCCCGACCACATCGTCGAGGCCGCGGTGAAGGCGCTGCGCGACGGCCATCACGGCTATACGCCGGCCAATGGCATCCTGCCGCTGCGCGAGGCGGTCGCCGCCGACCTGCACAAGCGCTTCTCGGTCGACGTCTCGCCGGAAGAGGTGATGATCGTGCCGGGCGGCAAGGTCACCATGTTCATGGCGATCCTGATGTTCGGCGAGCCCGGCGCCGAGATCCTTTATCCCGATCCCGGCTTCCCGATCTATCGCTCGATGATCGAGTTCACCGGCGCGACCCCGATCCCGGTACCGATCCGCGAGGAGAACGGCTTTGCCTTCTCGGCCGAGGAGACGCTCTCGCTGATCACGCCCAAAACCCGGCTGCTGATCGTCAATTCGCCGGCAAACCCGACCGGCGGCGTCACGCCGAAGGCCGAGGTCGACAAGCTCGTCGCCGGGCTCAGCCGCTTCCCCGATGTCGCGGTGATGTCGGACGAGATCTACGACCAGATGCTCTATGACGGCGAGAAGCACGTCTGCCTGCTGAGCTATCCCGAAATTCGCGACCGGCTGATCCTGCTCAATGGCTGGTCCAAGACCTATGCCATGACCGGCTGGCGCATGGGGTTCTCGGTCTGGCCGAAGCCGCTCTACGACAATGCCCGCAAGCTCGCGGTCAATTCGCATTCCTGCGTCAACGCCCCGGCGCAATGGGCGGGGCTCGCCGCGCTCACCGGCCCGCAGGACGCGGTGCATGCCATGGTCGCAGAGTTCGATCGGCGCCGGAAGGCGGTGGTCGCCGGCTTGAACGCCTTGCCCGATGTGTCCTGCGCCGTGCCGAAAGGCGCCTTCTACGCCTTCCCGAATATCTCGAAGACCGGGTGGAAGGCGAAGAAACTGGCCTCCGCCCTGCTCGAGGATGCGGGTGTCGCGACGATCGGCGGGCCCGATTTCGGCATCCATGGCGAAGGCTATATCCGCCTGTCCTATGCCAACTCGCTGGAGAACATCGAACGCGCGCTGGAGCGGATGAAGAGCTTCCTCGCCAACGCGAAGGCAGCATGACGATGATCACCTGCCATTTGAGCTATATCGTTGATCCCTACCAGCTGCCGGCCTTCGAGGCCTATGGCAAGCTCTGGATCAGGCTGGTCGAGAAATTCGGCGGCAAGCATCACGGCTATTTCATGCCCTCGGAAGGCACGTCGAACGTCGCATTGGCGATGTTCAGCTTTCCGTCGCTTGCGGCCTATGAGGAGTATCGCACCGCCTCGTTCAGGGACGAGGAATGCCTGGCGGCCGTGGCGATGAACGAGAAGCACCGCTTCATCATCAGCTATGAACGCTCGTTCTTCCGACCGGTCTTCGAAGACGATCAGGGTGCGCGCCGCGCACCCTGATCGCGCCGATTGGAACGGCGTCAGGCTTTCGCCGCGCTCGCGGCCGCGTCGATATTGGCGACCAGTTCGGCATCGAGCCCGACCGAGCCCGCAAGCCCGGCGAGGAAGTCCTTCTCCGCGGGCGTATCAGGATTGATGGCGATGCGAGCCGCCGTGTAGATCTGCGCCGCGAGTTCCGGCGTTTCCGCCGCTTCGGCGAGGACATCGACCGAAGCCGGATTGGCCATTTCATGGGCGAGCCAGGCATTGGCTTCCGGATCGAAACCGGCGTCGCGCAGGCCGCTGAGAATGGCATTGCGCTCCTCGGTGTCGATATGACCGTCGGCGGCAGCGGCTGCGATCATCGCCCGGGTGAAGATCAGGGCCGTTGCCTCGCTTGCGGCCTCCGGCTCGAAACCGGTCCCGACTGGTGCCGGCAGAACCTCCTGACGCTTCAGATCGAGCAGGGGTTTGCCGGCTTGATGGTTCTGGTAGGCCTTGTAGGCGAGGCCGCCGATCAGCGCGAGGCCGCCGAGTTTCGCCGCAGAGCCGGCAACCGAACGCCCTGTCGAGGAACCGAAGAGCAAGGCGCCGAGGCCGCCGAGCACCGCAGTCGCCACGGCCGGATTGCTGCTGAACATCCCCTTGGCCTGTTCCAGCAACTGGTCGGGCGTCTTGCCGCCGGAGACCTGGCCGAGAACGTCGCTCGCCTTCTGCTCCAGCCCTGTCTGGCGCGCGGCATCCTGCATGCCCTGCGTCGCCTGGCCGAGCACGCTGCCGACGAGGCCGCCAATGMCACCCGAACCACCGGCCTGCTGAACCTGTTGCGCCAGATTGCCCAGCATTCCGCCGAGCCCCCCGGACTGGCCGGCCTGCTGACCGGCTTGATTGCCGGCGCTGACCAGCGCGTCCAGCAGAGATTTTGCGTTGAACATCGAGAGGCTCCCTCGTTTAGGCCATTCACCGCAAAGCGGCGGCGTAACCTGCACCCGGGTCACGGGCTTCACAAGCCGCCCCGCATGGAAGGGAACCTTGACGCGATCATGACGAAGGCAACGGCAGGAGCCCCGGCTCCTTCAACGTCTCGAGCGCGATTTCCGAGCGGACCCGCGCGACGCTTTCATGCGGCATCAGGATCTCGTTGACGAAGCGCGAGAGCTCCTTGAGGTCGCCGACCGCAACCTTGAGCAGATAATCCGCCTCACCCGTCAGGGCATGCGCCTCCAGGATCGCGGGAGTCAGCCTGACGAGATCGCGAAAGCGGCGGGCATTGTCGCGCGAATGAGTGTTCAGCGCGACATGGATGAAGACGGTCACGCCGAGCCCGACGGCTGCCGGATCGATCAGCGCGCGGTAGCCGCGGATCGTCCCCTCCTCCTCGAGCCGTTGGCGCCGGCGGGAAATCTGGCTCGCCGACAACCCGACCTTCTCGGCCAGCGCGCCATTCGTCAGGGAGGCATCCTGCTGGAGCGCATCGATCAAGCGCCAGTCGAAGGAATCGAGACCGCTCACATCACGCACCGTTGGTGACCTCCCTGCACAAGTTGTGCGGATCTCGCGCCATGACGCGGCATTTTGCAAGCTCCTTGCCTTCGCCGTGCGCGACCATGTCGGCAATCACATCGAGAGGAGAACGCCATGGGTCCATTTCCGCACGACACCGCCCCTCCCGCTATTTCCGAGGTCAATCCGATGGGAACGGACGGATTCGAGTTCGTCGAATACGCCCATCCCGAGCCAGAGAAGCTCGGCCCGCTCTTCCAGCAGATGGGCTTCACCGCCGTCGCCCGGCATCGCTCCAAGAAGGTCACGCTGTACCGTCAGGGTGACGTGAATTTCGTCGTCAATGCCGAGCCGGATTCCTTTGCCCAGCGCTTTGCGGCCGAGCACGGCCCCTGCGCTTGCGCCATGGCCTTCCGCGTCGTCGATGCCAGGCATGCTTTCGAGCGCGCCGTGTCGCTTGGCGCCGAGCCCTATGAAAGCAAGGTCGGCCCCGGCGAGATGCAAATTCCCGCCGTGAAGGGCATTGGCGGCTCGATCCTGTATTTCGTCGAGCGTTATGGCGCGAAGGGCTCGATCTGGGATGTCGATTTCGAGTGGATCGACGAGCCGGATCCGCACCCGGAGCAGGCTGGTCTCTATTACCTCGACCACCTCACCCACAACGTCCATCGCGGCCGCATGGACCATTGGGCGGGCTGGTATGGCAAACTCTTCAACTTCCGCGAGATCCGCTTCTTCAATATCGAGGGCAAGCTCACAGGCCTGATCTCGCGCGCCTTGACCTCGCCCTGCGGCAAGATCCGCATCCCGATCAACGAGTCGCTCGACGACAAGAGCCAGATCGAGGAGTACCTGCGCCAGTACAAGGGCGAGGGTATCCAGCACGTCGCGCTCGGAGCCCACGACATTTACGCCACCGTCGAGCAGCTGCGCCGCAACGCCCTGCCCTTCATGCCGGCGCCGCCGGCAACCTATTATGAGCGCGTCGAGGCGCGCGTTCCCGGCCATGGCGAACCGGTCGAGCGGCTGAAGGCCAACGGCATCCTGATCGACGGCGAGGGTGCGGTTGCGGTCGGCTCCAAGGAGGGCCGGATGAGCAAGGTCCTGCTCCAGATCTTCTCCGGCACGGTGCTCGGGCCGATCTTCTTCGAGTTCATCCAGCGCAAGGGCGATGACGGCTTCGGCGAGGGCAACTTCCGCGCCCTGTTCGAGTCGATCGAAGAGGACCAGATCCGTCGCGGCGTGCTGAAGGTCGAGGCGGCCGAGTAACCTCCGCGATCGCGGCACAGGACGCGGCGCCGCCCCCCACGGCAGCGCCGCGTTTCGCTTGTCGGGGAGCCAAGACAAGCGTAGCATTTTCGGGAGCGCGCACGCAGCCAAGTGCGCGTCTCGAGGGACTGCCCATGTCGACAGCTGCGATCACGCGCGGTCATCAGGGTCCCTGGTGGACGCATCTCTACGTCCAGGTGCTGACCGCCATCGCGATCGGGGTGCTCGTCGGGCATTTCTATCCGCATACCGGCGAGGCGATGAAGCCGCTCGGCGACGCCTTCATCAAGGCCATCAAGATGATCATCGCGCCGATCATCTTTCTCACCGTCGTGCACGGCGTCGCGTCGATGGACGACATGAAGAAGGTCGGCCGCGTCGGCGTGAAGGCACTGCTCTATTTCGAGGTGGTGACGACGCTTGCGCTCATCGTCGGGCTCATCGTGATCAATCTCTGGAAACCCGGAGTCGGCATGAGTGTCGATGTCGGCGGGCTCGACACCAGCTCAATCACCGCGTTCACGGCCAAGGCGAAGGAGCAGAGTACCATCGGCTTCCTGATGGACATCATCCCGGCGACAGTGGTCGGTGCCTTCGCAACCGGCGAAATCTTGCAGGTGCTGTTCTTCGCCCTGCTCTTTGCCTTTGGTCTGCAGATGCTCGGCGAACGCGGCAAGCCGGTCCTGCACTTCGTCGACGATATCGCCCAGGTCTTCTTCAAGATCGTCGGCATCATCATGAAGGCGGCACCGATCGGTGCTTTCGGCGCGATGGCCTTCACGATCGGAAAATTCGGCATCGGCACGCTGCTGTCGCTGGGCAGCTTCATGGCCGCCTTCTACACGACCTGCCTCATCTTCATTTTCCTCGTGCTCGGCACGATCGCCCGGCTGCATGGCTTCAGCATCGTGAAGTTCATCGCCTATATCAAGGAAGAGCTGCTGATCGTGCTCGGCACCTCCTCCTCCGAGAGCGTCCTGCCACGGATGATCGCCAAGATGAGCTATCTCGGCTGCAAGGAGAATGTCGTCGGCCTGGTCATCCCCACCGGCTATTCCTTCAACCTCGACGGCACCTGCATCTATCTGACGATGGCCGCGATCTTTCTCGCCCAGGCAACCAATACCGAGCTGAGCCTGTCGCAGGAGATCGGCATCATCGCCGTGCTGCTGCTGACCTCGAAAGGCGCGGCCGGCGTCACGGGCTCCGGCTTCATCGTACTCGCCGCAACACTGGCCTCGGTCGGCACTATTCCCGTGGCGTCGATCGCCCTGATCCTCGGCGTCGACCGCTTCATGTCGGAGGCGCGCGCCCTCACCAATCTGATCGGCAATGGCGTCGCGACGATCGTCGTGGCGAAATGGGAAAATTCGCTCGACGAGCGTCGCATGCAGCGCATCCTCGCCAAGGAAGCCGATTACGACGCCGCCGAGCCCGAGCGCGTCGTGGCGGTCTGAGCGCTGCCAGATCATCTGACGGGATATCGTATCCAGCCCGATGATCTCACCTTTGTGTTTGCATCGGCTTTCCCGAAAACCGCGATCCACTTTTCGGGCCGATGCTTAGGGCGCGAGCTTGCGCAGCATCAGCGGTGCGCCCACCGCAGGGTCCTTGCGCCATTGGCCGTTCTCGAAGACGAGATCGACGCTGTGCCCCTTGCGTGCAACCAGCGAAAGGCGCCCGGCCGCATAGCGCCAACCGACGGGATCGAAGATCGTCAAGCCAGTATCGTCGCAGCGCCCGTCGAAACGGGCGGGAGCGCCACCCGGAGAATTTGCGGGGCCGGCCGCAAGCATGAGGCGACATCCCTCGCGGTTCTGCTGGCGCATCGTGACATAGCGGCCGGGCACGGCGTCGGTGGCAGGCGCGCCCGCAGGGTCGACAACGGTCGGCCGGGCCGCAGCGGTCGCGGCGCGCTCTGCCGCGCTCGGAGGCACTGGACGCGCGCTGCGTGGATGATCCTTCGGATCCAGCAGATAGTCCTGCCCGTCCGTGCCCTTGCCATTCAGGCCGGCGCCGGACTTGCTGAGCGTGATCACGGCCTTGCCGGCCTCGTCATTCAGGCGCAGCCCGCCCCCCTCAGCCACACTCCAGGACACAATCTGCCCGATAATGGGCAATGCGCGGCGGCAGGTGGCAGGGAAGCGCAATTGCCGCCCCTGTCCCGACTGTTCCGCTCCAAGGGTAATGGTGCATTGGCGCGGCGCGCCGACCTGTTCGAGGTTCCAGGCACCGATCATGGGGCGAACGGTGTCAGGCGCGGTCTCCGCTCCCTTCGGAAGCGGCGGCTTCTGCGCCTGTACGGGCCCCGCGAAAAGGACGCCCGCCACAAGCGGCAGGCATCCGCGCCTCATCTGAACCAAAACGTGGTGTCTCAGGCTTTCTTCCATGGTGTCTCGGCAACCGGCGTCAGAGGACCCCTGCCATCGAACCATGAAACCAGGTTGTCGACCAGAAGCTGGCCCATCTGTTCACGCGTATGCACCGATGCCGATCCGACATGCGGCAACAGCACCACATGATCCATCGCGATCAGTTCGGCCGGCACGCGCGGCTCGTCCTCGAAGACGTCCAGGCCGGCCGAAAGGATGACCTTGTTCTTGAGCGCCTCGATCAACGCCTGTTCGTCGACCACCGAACCGCGGCCGACATTGATGACGATGCCATTGGGGCCGAGCGCCTTCAGGACGTCGGCATTGATCATGTGATGAGTCGCAGCGCCGCCAGGCGCAACCGAGATCAGGGTGTCGACATCGGCCGCCATCTCGATCAGCGAAGGATAGTAGCGATAGGACACATCCGCCTGGCGGGTGCGGCCATGATAGCTGACCGGCAGGCCGAAGGCCTCGATACGCTGCGCCACGGCCTTGCCGATTCGGCCGAGCCCAACGATGCCGACCTTGCGGGTCCGCAGCGAGGTCGTCAGCGGATAGGCCTTCTCCAGCCACTTGCCGGCGCGCAGGTACCGGTCGACCTGCGGCAGCTGGCGCACCGTCGCGAGCAGCAGGCCGAGTGCCAAGTCCGCAACCTCATCGGTCAGCACGTCCGGAGTATTGGTGACGATCAGCCCGCGCTTGCCGGCTTCCTTGGCATCGACGGTGTCGTAACCGACGCCGAAATTGGCAACGATCTCCAGTTTCGGCAGGGCGTCGAACAGCGTGCCATCGATCCTGACATGCGCGCCGCCCCCGGCGACGCCACGAACCTTGCCGCCGATCTCCTTCAGCATGGCGGTCCGGTCCTCTGCCTTCCAGAGTTCATGCACCGTGAAACGGGCCTTCAACTGGTCGGCAGCATAGGCCATCAGCGGGCCGGTCATGATGATGTCGGTCATATCGTGAACTTTCGTCGGGCGTGAGTGTCAGAGCGGCTGGCTTGATTTCAATTCTTTAAAACGATTAGATCGCGAAACCTCAAGGCCTCCGCCACGCGGCATCGGCAGAGCAGTACTACACGGGCTGCAGAGCGAGAAAAGCGCGTCGTTGTCATATGTAGTATGACTTATTCAGGCGATTTTCGGGGTGCTCTGCTGTCCGGCCCATGCCAGGAAGGTGAGCGTGGTGTTCAGGCTGTCCGTTACCAGCGCACTCATCCGGGCCGCGGCGAGATCGCCGTCCCGCTGGATGATCGCATCCAGCACCCGCTCGTGATCGAACAGCGACGTGACATAGAACCCCTGATCGTCTCCCGACTTCAGCAGCAGCGACCATTGGATCGTCGCCGAGACGACGCTTGCCAGACATTGCAGCGTCGAATTCTGCGCGGCAGCGAGGATCGCCTCGTGGAAAGCCAGGTCGGCACGAATGGTTGCCTCGGCATAGGGCGGGTTGTCGATCATGCCGTGATAACCCGCCTGGATTCGTACGAGATCGGCGGGCGTACGCCGCAGGGCCGCAAGGCGCGCTGCGCTCGGCTCGACAAAACTGCGCAACTCGAACAGGTCGCGGATGAATTTCTCGTTCGGGTCGGCCTCGAAATGCCAGGACAGCACGTCGGGATCGAGCAGGTTCCAGCCGTCGCGCGGCGCTACCCGCGTGCCGCTCTTCGGGCGCGCCTCGACCAGCCCCTTCGCCGTCAGGTACTTCACAGCTTCGCGATAGGCCGTGCGCGAGACCGAGATTTCGGATTTCAGATCGGCTTCGTTCGGCAACAGCTCGCCGGCTTTGAACGTCCCTGAAATGATCGCGACCGCGAGCTTCTGAGCCACCTGCCCGAACAGGCGGTCGGGATTCAGGGTCGTCGGCCGCGAAAAGTCGCGCACCCGCATCTGCTGGCGTCCTCACCCGTTTTCAATCGCGCCCAAGCCGCCGGAAGGCGGTTTCATTGGAGCGATTCCGGCGCTTGACACGCCTGTCCGTATCGTATGACTTTATCGTAGATGAAACCCGGCGCAACAGGCACTGCCTGGTCTGCGGCGCTTTTCGTCGGTCGGTCACGAGAAGCCGACAGCAGCGGCGGTGCGGAGTGCCCGGACACGGGACGATACCGGACCCCAGAGGAAACTTAAGTCCGGGAGAGGGTTCAGATGGCCTCAGTCCAGATCGCTGATGTGCGCAAGGCTTACGGCTCGACGCAGGTCATCCATGGCGTCGATATCGACATCAACGATGGCGAGTTCGTTATTCTCGTCGGCCCCTCCGGCTGCGGAAAATCGACCCTTCTGCGCATGATCGCCGGGCTGGAGAATATTTCCGGAGGCGAGATCCGCATCGGCCCGCGCGTCGTCAACGACGTGCCGCCGAAAGAGCGCGACATCGCCATGGTGTTCCAGAATTACGCGCTCTATCCGCACATGACAGTGGCCGACAACATGGCCTTCTCGATGAAGCTGCGGAATGCCCCCAAGGCCGAGATCGACGAGCGCGTCAACAAGGCTGCCGGCATTCTCGGCCTCAACAAGCTGCTCGACCGCTATCCGCGCCAGCTTTCGGGCGGTCAGCGCCAGCGTGTCGCCATGGGCCGCGCGATCGTGCGCGATCCGCAGGTCTTCCTCTTCGACGAGCCGCTTTCGAATCTCGACGCCAAGCTGCGCGTGCAGATGCGCACCGAGATCAAGGAACTGCATCAGCGTCTCAAGACCACGACGGTCTATGTCACGCACGACCAGATCGAGGCCATGACCATGGCCGACAAGATCGTCGTGATGCATGACGGCATCGTCGAGCAGATGGGCGCTCCGCTCGACCTCTACGACCGGCCGAACAACCTTTTCGTCGCGGGCTTCATCGGCTCGCCGTCGATGAACTTCCTCAAGGGCAAGATCACCGCGGCCGGGTTCGAGACCGAGGGCGGCGTGATCTGGCCCATCGGGCAGCATCCGGCTGACTCGAACGGCAAGGCCGCGGTTTTCGGCATCCGTCCGGAGCACCTCCAACTCAACCCCAACGGCCTCAAGGCCGAGGTCGTGGTCATCGAACCGACCGGCTCCGAGACGCAGGTCGTCGTGCGCTGCGGCGGGCAGGAACTGACCTGCGTCTTCCGCGAACGCATCACGGCCAAGCCCGGCGAGACCATTGGCATCACGCCGGACACCAGCGTCACGCATCTGTTCGACGCCGCCACCGGCAAGCGTATCTGAGCTTCTGACTGCTGCGGAGGCCCGCGCCTGATTGCGCCTTGGCCCGCATGACATGACGTTACGACAGGCCAGCACGGACACCGGCTGGCCTGGCGCAGCCAAAAGAGCCGGCGATGACTTCCAGGGACGGGTCGCAGGCCACATAAAAAAGGTCCCTTCTTTCCGGGAAGGAACAACCAATGACGATTTCAAGACGCGATATGCTGCTGGGCAGCGCCGGCGTGGCTGCGGGCGCCGGCCTGATGGGGCACTTGGGGACCGCCCCCGCCTTCGCCCAGGCGGCCGCTCCAAAATTCACCCCCGAACCAGGCGCTCAACTGCGCGTGCTGCGCTGGGCCCCCTTCGTCAAGGGTGAGGAAGACGCCTGGCTCGCCAATACCAAGAAGTTCACGGATGCGACCGGCGTTCAGATCCGGGTCGACAAGGAAGGCTGGGAAGATATTCGTCCGAAGGCCGCCGTCGCCGCCAATGTCGGCGCAGGCCCCGACATCGTGCTCGTCTGGTTCGACGATGCCTTCCAGTATCCCGACAAGCTGCTCGACGTCACCGAGCTCGGCAATTATCTCGGCGGCAAATATGGCGGCTGGTATCCCGGCCTTGAAGGTTACGCCAAGAAGGACGGCAAGTTCATCGGCCTGCCGCTGGCTGCCATCGCAAACGCCGTGCTTTATCGCGACAGCTGGGTCAAGGAAGCCGGCCACTCGACCTTCCCGACCAAGACCGACGCCTTCCTCGATCTCTGCAAGGCGC
Organism: Allobosea sp. 05T439; assembly: GCF_056396005.1. Lineage (NCBI taxonomy): Bacteria > Pseudomonadati > Pseudomonadota > Alphaproteobacteria > Hyphomicrobiales > Alloboseaceae > Allobosea > Allobosea sp. 05T439. Next base: position 227,398 of record NZ_JBFTKP010000007.1, read on the forward strand.
TGAAGGCCAAGGGGCACCCCGCCGGCTTCACCCTCGGAAAGGGTGTCGGCGACGGCAACAACTTCTGCCACTGGCTGCTCTGGAGCCATGGTGGCCGAACCGTCGATGATGCCGGCAAGGTCGCGATCAACAGCCCCGAGACGATCGCGGCCATCAAATACGCCGCCGAGCTCTACAAGACCTTCATCCCGGGCACGGAAAGCTGGCTCGACATCAACAACAACCGCGCCTTCCTGGCCGGTGAGGTTTCGGTCACCGCCAACGGCGTCTCGCTCTATTACTCCGCGAAGAACGACCCCAAGCTCGCCGACATGGCCAAGGACATGAGGTCGGCGAACATGCCGATCGGCCCGGTGGGCCAGTCGGTCGAATTGCACCAGACCACCACCTGCGTGATCTTCAAGCACACCAAGTTCCCGCAGGCGGCACAGGCCTATCTCCAGTTCATGTACGAGCAGGAACAGATGCCGACCTGGATCACCCAGGCCAGCGCCTATTGCTGCCAGCCGCTGAAGGCCTACGCCAATAATCCGGTCTGGACCTCGGATCCGGTTCACACCCCGTATCAGAAGGCCTCTGAGACACTGCGCCCGAACGGCTATTCCGGCCCGCTCGGCTACGCTTCGGCTGCGGTGATGGCCGACTACGTTCTTGTCGACATGTTCGCGGAAGGCGCCACCGGCCAGCGGACGCCTGAGGAAGCGGCCAAGCGCGCAGAGGCACGGATCAACCGCTACTATCGCGTCTGATCGCTGCAACGAAACGGCGCGGCCACGGCCGCGCCCGCCGGCGGCGAAGAGCCGCCGGCCCTGCATCCGGGAGAGATCACCATGGCTGACACCGCAATCGCGCGGCCGGCGGAGCGTGCGAGACCTTCTATGCTGGCGCGGCTGGGCCAGAGCCGCAACGGACTCGGCATCCTGTTCATGGTGCCCGCGGCGATCTTCCTGATCGTCTTCCTCGCCTGGCCGCTGGCCCTCGGCGTCTGGCTCGGCTTCACCGATACCCGCATCGGCCGGGCGGGCGTCTTCATCGGGCTCGAGAATTACGAGTCGCTGCTGACCGACTCGGTGTTCCGGCTCGCGGTCTTCAACACCATCCTCTACACGGTCGTCGCCTCGGCCCTGAAATTCGCGCTCGGGCTCTGGCTGGCGCTGCTCCTGAACGAGCACCTACCCTTCAAGGCCTTCATCCGCGCCATTGTACTGCTGCCCTGGGTGGTGCCGACCGTACTCTCGGCGATCGCCTTCTGGTGGATCTTCGACACCCAGTTCTCGGTGATCTCCTGGGCTCTGAAGGAGCTCGGCCTGATCTCGACCAATATCAACTTCCTCGGCGACACCACGAATGCGCGCGCCTCGGTGATCGCAGCCAATGTCTGGCGCGGCATTCCCTTCGTCGCGATCTCGCTGCTGGCCGGCCTGCAGACCATTTCGCCCTCGCTCTACGAGGCCGCGATGCTCGACGGTGCAACCAACTGGCAGCGCTTCCGCTTCATCACCTTGCCTCTGCTCTCGCCGATCATCGCGGTCGTGATGACCTTCTCTGTGCTGTTCACCTTCACCGATTTCCAGCTCATCTACGTGCTGACCCGCGGCGGCCCGCTCAACGCCACTCACCTGATGGCGACCCTCTCCTTCCAGCGCGCCATCCCCGGCGGCCAGCTTGGCGAAGGCGCAGCGATCGCAGTCGCGATGATCCCCTTCCTGCTCGGAGCGATCCTGTTCAGCTATTTCGGCCTGCAGCGGCGGAAATGGCAGCAGGGCGGCGCGGACTGAGGACGCCAGCCATGACCGACATCAGTCAACCGACCGCCCCGCGCGTTCAKCTCACCGACGAAAGCGTCGGCACCAGCTACATGGCCAACCTGCCGCGTCGGCTGGTGACCACTTGGTTGCCGCTCATCGTCTTCATCTTCGTGCTGCTGTTTCCATTCTACTGGATGGGCGTGACGGCGCTGAAGCCCAATCACGAGCTGACGGATTTCAAGAGCCACAACCCGCTCTGGCCGGGCGAGCCTACGCTGCGCCACATCAAATATCTGCTGTTCGAAACTACATATCCGCACTGGCTGCTCAACACGATCTTGGTCTCGATCGGATCGACGATCCTGTCGCTCACCGCCGCCGTGTTCGCCGCCTATGCGATCGAGCGTCTGCGCTTCAGCGGCTCGCGGGTCACCGGGCTGGCGATCTTCCTCGCCTATCTCGTACCTCCCTCGATCCTGTTCATCCCGCTCGCCGTGCTGATCTTCGGCTTCGGCATCTACGACACCAAGCTCGCGCTGATCTTCACCTATCCGACCTTCCTGGTGCCGTTCTGCACCTGGCTGCTGATGGGCTATTTCCGCTCGATCCCCTACGAGCTGGAGGAATGCGCGCTCGTCGACGGCGCCAGCCGCTGGCAGATCCTGGTCAAGATCATCCTGCCACTGGCGGTGCCGGGGCTGATCTCGGCCGGCATCTTCGCCTTTACCCTCTCCTGGAACGAGTTCATCTACGCGCTCACCTTCATCCAGTCCTCGGAGAACAAGACCGTCGCTGTCGGCGTTCTCACCGAGCTGGTGCGCGGGGACGTCTATGAATGGGGGGCGCTGATGGCCGGCGCGCTGCTCGGCTCGCTCCCGGTCGTCATTCTCTACTCCTTCTTCGTCGAGCATTACGTCTCGTCGATGACCGGAGCCGTGAAGGAATAATCCAGCGGGGCCCGCCGGGCCCCGTTTGCGTTTGAGGGACTGCGTTCGTGAACGAGATCAAATCCATCGCCTTCGTCGGGCTCGGCGCCATGGGGGCGCCGATGGCCGAGAACCTCGTGAAGCGTCAGTTCCGGGTCACTGGCTTCGATATGCGCAAGAGCGCCCGCGAGGCGCTAGTTTCAGCCGGAGGCCACGCTGCCGAGAGCGCCGCGGCGGCCGCAAGAGATGCCGATGCGCTCGTCCTGATGGTCGTCAATGCCGCGCAGGCGCGCTCGGTCCTGTTCGAGGCCGGCGCCCTGGCGGCACTCGCGCCCGGCGCGAGCGTGCTGCTGATGGCGACCTGCCCTCCCGGCGAGGTCGAGGCGATCGCGACGGAGGTCACGAAAACCGGCCGTCACTTCGTCGATGCCCCGGTCTCCGGCGGCATCAGCGGCGCGCGCGGCGCGACGCTGACCATCATGGTCGGTGCGCCGCAGGAGAGTTTCGCACTGGCAAAGCCCGTGCTCGATGCGATGGGCGACAAGGTCTTCCATGTCGGCCAGAAGCCCGGGCAGGGTGCGACCGTGAAGACGGTCAACCAACTGCTCTGCGGCGTCCATATCGCGGTGGCGGCCGAAGCGCTCTCGCTCGCCGAGAAGGCGGGGATCGACGGCAAGATTCTCTTCGAGATCATGGGTGGCTCGGCTGCCTCGTCCTGGATGCTGCGGGATCGCGGTCCGCGCATGCTGCTGGAAGATGCCCCCGTCGCCAGTGCGGTCGACATTTTCGTCAAGGATCTCGGGATCGTGCTCGATGCCGGCCGCGCCGCCAGGACAGCACTGCCGCTCGCCGCCGCTGCACATCAGATGTTCCTGGCGAGCTCGGGCCTCGGCCATGGCGCGCGCGACGATTCGCAGGTCGTGCGCGCCTATCGCGCGCTCAACGCCAAACCCGCGAATGATCCATGAGCGGGATCTAGCGTTTGGGCGGTGTCGTCGTGCCCCGCACGACGAGCTCCGGCGTCAGCACGATCCGCTGCGTCGGCGCAGTCGGATTCTCGATGCGCCGGATCAGCAGTTCCGCCGATTTGCGGCCCATCTCGTCCTGGAAGTTCTTCAGCGTGGTCAGCGCCGGATACCACTGCGCCGCTTCCTGGACGTCGTCGCAGCCCACGAGCGAAAACTCGACCCCGGCCTCCAGCCCACGATGACGCAGGCCGAGCATCGCGCCGAAGGCGATGAGGTCATTGAAGCAGACGGCCGCGGTTGGCGGATTCTGCGCATCGAGCACCTTCTGAATGCCCTTGAGGCCGTTCTCGCGGGTGCCGATCGACGCATAGACCAACGCAGGATCAAGCGGAATCCCGTGCCGGGCGAGCGTCTCGCAATAGCCCCGATACCGGTTGCGGCCCGTCGAGATCAGGTTGTTTTCGCCGAGGAAGGCGATGCGCCGGTGGCCAAGACCGATCAGATGCTCCAGCGCCAGCACGGTGCCGTGATGATCATCCGACCCCACGAAATCGAGGTCGAGACCCGGAATCTCCCGGGAGAGCTGGACCAGCGGGACACCGGCCTCAATCAGATGGCCGAAGGTTTCAGCCGTGCTGCCGCCTGCGGCACAGATCACCATGCCGTCGGGTCGATACTCCTTCAGGGTGTTCAGGACCCGGTCCTGCCGCTCCAGGTTCTCCGCATAGGTACCGAGCAGGATCGAGCGGCCATGCGCCGTCGCCGTTTCCTCGATCGCGGCCAGGAGTTCGGCGAAATAGGGATTCGTGATGTCGTGGAAGCCGACGCCAAGGATATTGGTGCGGTCGGTCCTCAGCGACGCGGCGCTGCGGTTGTAGCTGTAGCCCATGTCGCGCGCGATCTGCTGAACCCGCAGCCGTGTCGCGTCCGCGACGAGAGGCGAGCCGCGCAGGGCCAGCGACACCGTCGCCGTCGACACCGAGAGATGGTCGGCGATGATCTGCAATGTCACCCGCCCACGGCCCGGCGCAGCCAGTCCCGCCTTCCCGGCTGGCCCGGCCTCGGGGGTGTGGCCGTTGCTGGTCATGACACGCCCTCTTCAGACGGAAGCGAAAGAGTCCCGCGAGTTTCAACCGGCCTGCGAAAGGCCGTCTGATCGAGTCCTTCTCATATAAGTCGGAGAAATTGAAGATGAGCACCGCGAAAGAGTCGATCGGCTTCATCGGCGTCGGCCTGATGGGGCAAGGCATGGCCCGCAATCTCCTCGACAAGGGCTTCCAGCTGACGGTGATGGGCCACCGCAACCGCAAGCCGGTCGAGGAACTGGTGGCGGCTGGTGCAACCGAAGCCAGGACACCGAAGGAACTGGCCTCGCAGGCGACGATCATCTTCCTGTGCGTGACCGGCTCGCCCCAGGTCGAGGCCGTGCTGAACGGCCCGGACGGCATCGTCGCCGGCGCCGGGCCCGGCACGATCGTGGTCGATTGCTCGACCTCAGATCCCGGTTCGACCATCCGCCTTGCCGCCGAACTCGAGGCGAACGGCCTGCATCTCTGCGACGCACCGCTCGGCGGCACGCCGGCACAGGCCGCTCAGGGCCAGCTCTCGACCATGATCGGCGCCAGCGATGCGGTCTTCGCGCGCATCAAGCCGGCCTGCGAGGCCTGGGCGCAGAAGGTCGTCCATCTCGGCCCCGTCGGCGACGGTCACAAGATGAAGCTGCTCAACAACTTCCTGTCGATGGGCTATGGCGCGATCTATTCCGAGGCGCTCGCTCTGGCCCAGAAGATCGGCATCACGCCGCAGACCTTCAACAGCGTGCTCTCCGGCAGCCGGATGGATTGCGGCTTCTATCAGACCTTCATGAAATACGTACTGGAGCGCGACCGTGACGCGCACAAGTTCACGCTGGTCAACGCGCTGAAGGATGTGCGCTATCTCGAAGGCGTCGCCAATGCGGCAGGCGTCCCGAACCCGATCGGCAACGCCGTCAAGAACGCCTATGCCTCCGCCGTTGCCAATGGCCGGGGCGATGATTACGTGCCGATGCTCTCCGACTGGATCGCCCAGCAGAGCGGCCTTTCGCTGGCCCCGAAGGACTGAGCCCTGCCAGTGCTCAATCGAGCCGGGCCGAGCCCTCGGGCACGGCCCGGACCCGCTCGCGATAGAGCAGATAGAGGCCCGACGAGATCACGATGGCTGCGCCGATGAAGGTCCAGCGGTMGGGTAGCTGCCCGAAGACGAGATAGCCCAACGTGACCATCCAGACGATCTGCGAATAGATGAACGGCGCCAGCACCGTCGCGGGCGCCAGCCGGTGCGCCAGGATCAGCAGCCAATGCCCGAAGCCGCCCATGGCGCCGGTCACCAGCATCAACGCCCAGGGCAACGGTCCATCCGGCCAGGTCCAGAACAGGGGAATAAGCGGCAGCAGCGCGACCGTTCCCGCGACGCCGGAATAGACCATTGTCGTCTCCGGCGGGTCGAAGGCCGCCAGAAGCCGGGTCGAGATCGAATAGAAGGCGTAGCAGACGACGCCGATCATGCAGAGCAGCGCCGCCGGATGCATGCCGCCAAGGCCGGGCCGTGTGATCACGAGCACGCCGATGAACCCGACACCGATCGCGACGAGCCGGCGTGGCCCGGGCCATTCTCCGAGCAGCGGCCCGGAAACCAGCGCCACCAGAAGCGGCGTCGCGAACATGATCGACACGGTCTCGGCGAGCTGCAGATATTTCAGCGCGAAGAAGTTCAGGGCCGTTGAACCGAGCAGCAACAGCGAACGCACCGCCTGCAGCCAGGGCTTCTTGGTGCGCAGGATACCGGGATGGCTCCAGGGGTTCAGCAGCAGCGAGACCAGGATCATGCTGCCGGCATAGCGCGCGAACACCACCTGAAGCGGGTCCATATGACCGGCCAGCCATTTCGCGCTGGTATCGAGCAGCGAGAAGCACAGCACGGCACCGCACATCAGCCCGATGGCGATCAGGCGGGAGCGGCCCGTTTCCGGTCGATGGGAATAGGCGGGCAAAGGACCGTCCCGTCATGCGTGAGAAGAATGACGGAGAGAGATTTAACCGATTTAGGGAACGACGCCAGCGCCAGAGGGCATGCGTTCCATGCGCTGATCAGGCCTCAGCCTCGGCCTCGTCCCCATCGGCGTCAGGCTCGTCGATTTCGGCCCCGGCCTTGGACAGGCCCTTCGAGGCCTTGCGCAGCAGCTTGCGGAGCTGCTTGCGCTCCTTGGCGTCGAGCTTTTCCAGCAGTTCGTCCTCGACCTGATTCCAGACCGCATCGAGCGCAGCCGCGGTCTTCTGACCGTGCTCGGTCAACGCGACCTGAACCAGCCGGCCATCGCGGCTACCGCCCTCGCGCGTCACCAGCCCCTGCAAGGAGAGCCGGCCAATGGTCTTGGACACGGTCGGCGGTTTGACCCGAAGCAGGGTCGCCAGTTCGCCCATCGTCATAGGGGCTGGCTGGAGGGCCTTCAGCGCCTGCTCCTGCCCGGGAAAGAGCCCGAGGCCGTTGAGCCTCTCGCCCATGCGCGCCCGATGCAGGCGCGCAGCCACAAGGAGAGCTCGACCGACGCTTTTCTCGAGGGACTTGGTCATGAGCCGGTCCTTGGAAACTGCTCGGAAATCTATTCGCCGGCTCTGAGATCGCTTGCGATCATGACAGTGTGATGACGCAAGTGCAGCGCACAATCACAGAGTACGCATCTTTTTCGAGACGCGCGCAAGGAAGGCGTCGCGGCTGCCCGCTGTTGCGCGATTCATGTCGTAGTGAGCCAGGTAAAGCGGGCGTGCACTCGGATGACAAACGGCGCGCAGGGCCCGACACACCACCTTGCGCGGCGGATCGCCCATCAGAAAGGCGCGCCAGCGCGAGCCGCCATAGGTTGTGACGGCCACGAGACGGCGAATATTCCAGAGATTGGGCCTGACCTTGCCATCGTTCAGCTTGAACGAAACACCGGGCAGGAAGACGCGATCGAAATAGCCCTTGAGGATCGCGGGATAGCCGAAATTCCAGACAGGAAAGCACAGGACCAGCGCCTCGGCTGCTCGTAGCCGCTCGACATAGCCGGCAACCGGAAGCGTGTTGCTGGCAACATCGTGATAGCCGACCCGGCCCTCCCGGCTCAGCACCGGATCGAAGCCCTCGGCATTGAGATCGCAATCGTCGACCTCATGGCCGGCCTCTTCGAGCCCCTTCACCACGGCCCGATGCAACGCCGCCCCAAAACTGTCCGGATCGGGATGAGCGTAGAGGACGAGCACGCGCATGATCATCCACCCACGCCGGCATCGGCCAGGCTGCGGAACAGGAAGGTCTTGCCAGACTTGTAATCGTAGGACGGATCCTCCCAGGCGATCATCTTGCCGGGATTGAGCAGGCCTTGCGGATCGGCCTCGCGCTTGAAAGCGAGCTGCAGCTCGTCGGTCTGCTTCATGCCGCCTTCTTCCAAGGTGTAGCGATGCGGGTTGAAGATCGGCGCTCCCATCTCCTCATGAATCGCCATGATCTCCTCGAGCCGCTCCTCGCTGGTGAAGCGCACCAGCGGCAGGCCGAAGCAGGTGACCTTGCCGTCGAAGCGGACGAATTCGAGATGGCAGCGCACCTCGTCGCCAAAGCGCTCATGAATGCGCTGGATCAGCTCGACCTGGTTCGGGAAGGGGTAGAGCACCTGGAGATAGGTGATGGACGGGTCAACCCGCAGCGCCCGCAGCGTCGTGTGGTTCCAGCCCAGCTCATAGCCGGGCGGCAGGCCCTTGGCCTCTTCCGGCGAGAGTTTGTCGGAGCGCATCAGCAGTTCGGCGCCGCGGAAATGCCGGGCATAGGCGAGCAGTGCATCGACTGCGAAATCCGCCGCCATGACGATCACGACATGGCTGTCGCGCGGCAGGAATTTCTTGTGCCGCAGAAAATAGTCATGCGGCGCMGGGGCCGCGACGACCGCGAGGTTCTTCAGAGCCAGCCCGTCCTGCTCACCAAGCGCATTGGCGAACTCGGTCGCCGCGCGCAGCGTGTCGAAGCCGAGGATGACGTCGACCCAGTCATAGGCGGGCCCGAGCGGCATCTCGACCTCGGTGATGATGCCGTTGGTGCCATAGGCATGGGCAACCTTGTGCAGGTCGTCGCCGGTGAATTCGAGGATCCGGGGCGAGGCCTCCATCGTCGCGACCTTGAGCCGGATGATGTTGCCCCAGTCGCGCAGGCCACCCCATTTGATCGAGCCGACGCCGCCCGAACCACCGGCGATGAAGCCGCCGATCGAGGCGGTCTGATAGGTCGAGGGATGCAGGCGCAGCTCCTGCCTGGAATGCGCCCGCGTCTGCTCGTCGATGCGGGCCATGACCGCGCCCGGCTCGGCGACATAGCGTCCAGGCCCGATCGACTTGACCTTGTTGAACCCCGAGAGATCGAGCAGCACCCCGCCAGAGAGCGGCATCGCCTGGCCGTAATTGCCGGTCCCGGTGCCGCGCGGCGTCACCGGAATGCCGAGTGCATGAGCGGCCGCAAGGACGTCCAGCACCTCGGCCTCGCTGGTCGGCGAGACGATGATATCGGCCGTGACGTGGTCGAGCTGACGCTTGAGGGTCGGCGAGTACCAGAAGAAGTCGCGGCTCTTCTGCTTCACCAGCGCCGGATTGTCCTCGGTCCTGATTCCGCCGAGACGGTTCTTCAGGGCGGCGATGTCGTAGCGGGGGCTCATGCGCTCTTGCTCATCAGATGGTCGAGTTCGCGGTAATCCGGCAGCGTCCGGTCGATCGCCTTGCCGGCGACCAGCACCGTGCGATCAGCCTGGGGGCGCGCGAAGAATTCGGTCCAATCGCGGGCGCGGGTCAGGATCAGGTCGGCGGACAGTCCTGGCGCCACAACGCCCTTGTCGGCGACGCCCATGATCGCAGCCGGTGCGCGCGCGATCATCGCCGCGAAATCGGTCGGGCCATGATCGAGCTGGAGGATGCGGGTGCCTTCGCGCAGCACCTCGACGAGGTCGAGATCGCCATAGGCATAGAACGGATCGCGCGTATTGTCGGAAGCGATCATCACCGCCACGCCGGCAGCCTTCAGTTCGTGCAGCGCAGTGACGCCGCGCCAGCGTGGCGTGCGGCCGCCGTCGCGGTCCTGCAGATACATGTTGCACATCGGCAGGGACACAACCGMAATGCCGGCTTGCCCGACCTTGGCGATGATCCGCGCCTCATCCTGCGGAGCCTGCACAGCGAGCGAACAGCAATGGCCGGCGAGGATCTTTCCGGTGAAGCGATGCCGGAGTGCGGCCTCGGCAATGTATTCAAGCGACCGCGCCGCCGGATCATTGGTCTCATCGACATGGAAGTCGAGATCGAAGCCGTTCTCGATCGCCGTGCGGAAGACGATGTCGAGCGCCTCCGCGAGCTCCGGGATCATATAGGTGACGCAGCCGAAGATGCCGTCGCCATGCGCCTTCACGGCCCGCGTCACCGCCTGCATGTGCTCGGCGTCGAGCGCAAACTGGATGCCGAAAAGCGGCGAGGCCTGCAGCGCGACACGCCCGGCCCATTCCGCCCGCATCTCGGCCAGCACCGGCCAGGAGATGCCGATCTGCTTGCCGAGCGAGTCGATATGGGTGCGGACCGCGCTCGTGCCATGGGCGAAGGCGCAGCGCAGGCCGAAATCCATGCGGGCACGCACATCTTCCGACGTCCAATTGGCCTCGCGATCGGCCATGACATTCTCGAGTGCGCCCATGAAGGTGCCGTCCGGATTGCGGCGGCGCGGCCAGATATGGCCCTTGTCGAGATGGACATGCGCATCGACCAGCCGCGGCAGCACGATGCCGCCATCGAGATCGAGCCTGGGACCGCCCTCCGGCGCTTCCGTACCGGCCGGCAGGATCGACGCGATGCGCCCATCCTCGACGCGAAGGTCGACCAGCGCCAGTCCATCACGATCGGCAGCAAGGTCCGCGCCCTCGATCAGGCAGAGCGGGGAGCGGGCATTGGTCAGGCGATAGCTGGTCGAGGCGGGAATGGCGGCAAATCCTGTCGTCACGTCGTCAGCACTCCATCCCGTCAATCGCTGCCTTGCCCTCGCTCGATACAGGCCAGCATGAGTGGCGGCAAGGCGGCGATCACGCTGCCGTCGCCGCAGGCAAGAACAGCGCCTTTGGCGCAAATGGCCAAGGCGACGGCGCATCGATAATGGTGCGTCGATACTTGCCGCCCGCACGATGATCGCGCATGAGGAGCACTCAGCGAAACACAGGCGGTGGGTCATGGCGGATCAGGCGCGCATCATCGACGGCAAGGCGGCAGCTGCGGCACTGCGTGCCGAGATCGGCCAGGAGATCACCGCGATCAAGGCTGAACGGGGCCTGGTCCCCGGCCTGCATGTCGTGCTCGTCGGCGACGACCCGGCGAGCCGTGTCTATGTGAACTCCAAGGAAAAGCTTGCCGGCGAGATCGGCATGAACTCTGCGGTTCACCGCCTGCCGGCCGAGACCAGCGAAGCGGAGTTGCTGGCCAAGGTCGCCGCGCTGAATGCCGACGACAGAGTCGACGGCATTCTGGTGCAATTGCCCTTGCCGAAGCACATCAATCCCGACCGTGTGATCGAGGCGATAGACCCCGCCAAGGACGTCGACTGCTTCCATCCGATCAATGTCGGCCGCCTCGCCAACGGCCAGGCCAGCCTGATCCCCTGCACGCCGCTCGGCTCGATGATCCTGCTGAAGCAGACCCTGCCAACGCTCGCCGGACTGGAAGCCGTGGTGATCGGCCGCTCGGGCATCGTCGGCCGGCCGATGGCGCAGTTGCTGGTCCAGGCCGACTGCACCGTCACCATCGCCCATTCCCGTACCCGCGATCTTCCCGCAATCTGCCGGCGCGCCGACATCCTGGTCGCGGCGGTCGGGCGGCCCCACTTCGTAAGGGGTGACTGGATCAAGCCCGGCGCCACCATAATCGATGTCGGCATCAACCGCCTGCCCGACGGCAAGCTCGCCGGCGATGTCGACTTTGCCGAGGCCGTGAAGGTTGCAGGCGCGATCACGCCTGTACCGGGCGGCGTCGGCCCGATGACCATCGCCTGCCTGCTGCGCAACACCCTGACCGCCTTTCATGCAAGGCGGGGCCGATAAAGCCGAGGTCACGCGGACGCCGGTTCTGCCTTCGCATCACCCGAAACGTGAAACGCCCGGCGAAGCGCCGGGCGTTTGTCATAGGGGCTGAGATTCCCGGGCCTCCGCCTACGCTTCGGCCGGGAATCGAGATGCCGCTCACATATGGATCGCGCGCTTGTCGACGGCGAGCGCAGCTTCCTTGACCGCCTCGGCCAGCGTCGGATGAGCATGGCAGGTGCGGGCGAGATCCTCCGACGAGCCGCCGAACTCCATCAGCACCGTGACTTCGGCGATCAGGTCCCCGGCATGCGGGCCGATGATATGGCAGCCGAGCACGCGGTCGGTCGCCGCATCGGCGAGGAACTTCACGAAGCCCTCTGTGTGGCGCATGGCGCGGGCGCGGCCATTGGCGGTGAAGGGGAACTTGCCGATCTTGTAGGCGATGCCCGCAGCCTTCAGCTCCTCCTCGGTCTTGCCGATCGCGGCGACTTCGGGAGCCGTGTAGATGATGCTCGGGATGGCGTCATAGTTCACATGCCCAACCTTGCCGGCGATCAGCTCGGCCACCGCCATGCCCTCGTCCTCGGCCTTGTGAGCGAGCATCGGACCGCGCACCACGTCGCCAATGGCATAGATGCCCGCGACGTTGGTCTTGAAATGGTCGTCGATCACGACGCGACCACGCTCGGTCGCGACACCAGCGGCGTCCAGGCCGAGGCCATCGGTGTTCGGACGACGGCCGATCGCGACCAGCACGATATCGGCAGACAGCGTCTTGGCCTCACCGCCGGCGGCGGGCTCGACCGTGACGGTCGCGCCCTTCTTGCCCGTCTCGACCTTGGTGACCTTGGAACCCAGGTGGAATTCGAAGCCCTGCTTCTGCAGGATGCGCTGGAATTGCTTGGCGATCTCGTCATCCATGCCGGGCAGGATGCGGTCGAGATATTCGACCACGGTGACCTTGGCGCCGAGACGGCTCCAGACCGAACCGATTTCGAGACCGATTACGCCGGCGCCCACCACCAGCAGCTCCTTCGGCACGGACGCAAGCTCGAGTGCGCCGGTCGAGGTCACCACGGTCTTCTCGTCGATCTCGACGCCCGGCAGGCCGGCCGCTTCCGAACCCGTCGCAATGACGATGTTCTTGGTCTCGAGGACCTGGCTCTTGCCGTCCGCACCCGTGACCTCGACTTTCCCCGCGCCGGGGATGCTCGCGGTGCCCTGGAAGGCCTCGATCTTGTTCTTCTTCAGCAGGAAGGCGACGCCATTGACGTTCGCGTCGATCGTCTCCTGCTTGTGGACCAACATCTGCTTGAGATCGAGCTTGGGCGTGCCGACGCTGATGCCGAGACTCGGGAAGGTGTGGCCGGCCTCTTCGAACATTTCCGACGCGTGCAGCAAGGCCTTGGACGGGATGCAGCCGACATTCAGGCAGGTGCCGCCATGAGTCTTGCGCTTCTCCACCACGGCGACCTTGAGGCCGAGCTGAGCGGCGCGGATGGCACAGACATAGCCCCCGGGGCCAGTACCGATGACGACGAGATCGTAGGACATGACTTCCTTCCGTTGAGCAGGCAATGCGCGCCGACACTCGCGGCGCGGCGTCTTACCGGCCGCAATACATCGCTTTGACGCAGTCCGCCATGCCCGCAATAGATGTCGACATTGCGAGCGCGATTGCTATCATTTCCGTTGATTGAGCGTATAATTCGCAACAATACCAAGAAGCACATTTCGCGTTCCCGCCTTGCGACGGCTCAAGGGAAGATAGCGCCATGTGGAATCAGGTCTACGACCCATTCGGAAACAGCGCCCTGTCGACGCTCGCCGCAGCGCTTCCGGTCCTTGTATTATTAGGATTGATCGCATCAAATACCGTCAAAGCACATATTGCAGCGATCATTGCTCTTATTGTCGCCAATCTTGTGGCGATATTTATATTCACGATGCCCGCCGGAATGTCGGCCCGCGCTACGGCGCTCGGAGCGGTGACTGGATTCTTCCCAATAGGCTGGATTGTCCTAAATGTGATCTTTCTCTACCGGCTTACGGTCGAGAAAGGCGCCTTCGAAACCTTGCAGACCACGATCGGCGGAGTGACCAGCGACCGACGGATTCAGCTCCTGCTGATTGCCTTCGCCTTCGGAGCCTTCTTCGAGGGCGCTTCGGGCTTCGGCACCCCGGTCGCGGTGACCGGCGCGATTCTGATCGGGCTCGGCTTTTCCCCCTTGGCAGCATCTGGGCTCTCGCTCATCGCCAATACGGCGCCGGTCGCCTTTGGTGCTCTTGGAACACCGATCCAGGGGCTCAGCCAGGTCACCGGAATTGATCCGTTCCTGCTTGGAGCCATGGTCGGCCGACAATTGCCGTTCTTCTCGTTGCTCGTGCCGTTCTGGCTGATCTGGGTCTTCGCCGGCCGGCGTGGCATGCTGCAGATCTGGCCGGCCATATTGGTCACCGGCGTCTCTTTTGCGGTGCCGCAGTTCCTCATCTCGAACTTCATCAATCCCTGGATCGTCGATATCGGCGCCTCGCTGATCTCGATGGCTTGCCTGATCGGCTTCCTGCAGATCTGGAAGCCCCGCGAGATCTGGGCCTCACCGGCCCTGCGCGGCCATGACGTCTCCGCCGAGGGGCGAATCATACCGGCTGTATCCACGGAGCGATCCGCACCTGCGCAGGTCTGGATGGCCCTGGCGCCCTGGATCATCGTTTGCGCGATCCTGCTGATCTGGGGCACGGACTGGTTCAAGACCAGTGTGAATTCCTGGGCCGTGTGGAGCTATCCGGTGCCGGATCTCCATAACCAGATCGCCAAGGTGGCGCCGGTTGCGCCACGTCCGACACCGGAGGCCGCCGTGTTCTCGTTCACCTGGCTCTCCTATACCGGCTCGGGCATGTTGATCGCAGCGATCATTTCCGGCTTCGTCATGGGATTCACGCCTGGTCGCATGATCATGACCTATGTCCGGACGATCAGGCTCTGCGCCTATTCTCTGATCACCATTTCGGCCATGCTGGCGATTGGTACCCTGACCAGGCTCTCAGGCATCGATGCCACCCTCGGGCTCGCCTTTGCCGGAACCGGGGTGCTCTATCCCTTCTTCGGCACCCTGCTCGGCTGGCTCGGCGTGGCGCTGACGGGCTCGGACACCGCCTCGAACGTGCTGTTCGGCAATCTGCAGAAGGTCACCTCAGAACAGCTCGGCCTTTCGCCGATCCTGATGGGGGCGGCGAACTCGTCCGGCGGTGTCATGGGCAAGATGATCGATGCCCAGTCGATCGTCGTCGCCTCCACGGCGACAAACTGGTTCGGGCACGAGGGCACGATCCTGCGCTTCGTCTTCTGGCATTCGATCGCGCTAGCCTGCCTCGTCGGCGGCCTCGTGATGCTGCAGGCCTATGTCCACCCCTTCTCGGCGATGGTCGTGCACTGAAGCAATGGCGCGATMGGGCTTAGGCTTCAGCCCGGCGCCAGCGGCGCGTTGAAGGCCCAGACATGGCCGAAGGGATCGGTCAGGCGGCCGTAACGCGCGCCCCAGAACACATCGCCCGCCGGCATGAAGGTGATTGCGCCCGCAGCTTCCGCCCGGGCCATTGCCGCGTCGACATCGCTCGGGCTCGGCAGATTGACGTTGAGCGCGATGCTGGCGCCGCCATGTGCATGCGGCGAAGCGACAGGCCCCCCGAATTCCGGGAACTCGTCATGCAGCAGGATTTCGCTGCCGAACAGCGCAAGATTGGCGTGCAACACCCGCACGCCATCCTGCGCCATCTGCTTGAAGGTGCACTCGGCGCCGAAAGCCTTCTCGTAGAAGGCGATCGCCTGGAGGCCGCCCTTGACGCAAAGATGCGCCTGGAGCGAGGGAGGATTGGGGCCAAAAGCCATCGCGAACTCCTTCCCTATCCCTGATCCCAGCGCGAGACCGCAAGACAAGCCGAGTGGTCGCGCAGCCGGATCAGGCCCTTGAAATGGGAACCAAGCTCGCACCCGGCGATGGCCGCCTGAGCGACGTGCCGGGCACGGGCACGGTTCCCGCAGTCCTATGCGAACTCAGAGGTCCAGGACGAGACGTGCCGGGTCCTCAAGAGCTTCCTTGATGCGAACGAGGAAGGTCACAGCCTCCTTGCCGTCGATGATGCGGTGATCGTAGCTGACCGCCAGATACATCATCGGGCGCACGACGATCTGGCCGCCGACCACCATTGGGCGCTCCTGGATCTTGTGCATGCCGAGGATAGCCGACTGCGGCGCGTTCAGGATCGGCGTCGACATCAGCGAGCCATAGACGCCGCCATTCGAGATCGTGAAGGTGCCGCCCTGCATGTCCTCGATCTTGAGCGCGCCATCGCGCGCCTTCTTGCCGAGCACACCGATTTCCTTCTCGACACCGGCAATCGAGAGCTGGTCGGCATCGCGAACCACCGGCACGACGAGGCCCTTGTCGGTGCCGACCGCGACCGCGATATGGTAGTAGTTCTTGTAGACGATATCGGTGCCGTCGATCTCGGCATTGACCGAGGGGATTTCCTTCAGGGCCTGCACGCAGGCCTTCACGAAGAAGCCCATGAAGCCGAGCTTCACGCCGTGCTTCTTCTCGAACACGTCCTTGTACTGGTTGCGCAGCGCCATCACAGCCGACATGTCCACCTCGTTGAAGGTGGTGAGCATGGCGGCAGTGTTCTGCGCCTCCTTGAGGCGGCGCGCGATGGTCTGGCGCAGCTTCGTCATCTTGACGCGCTCTTCGCGCGAAGCGTCATCGGGAGCCGACGGGGCGCGGACCTGGACCGGAGCTGCGGGCGCGGCCGCAGCCACTGAACCCGTCGCGATGGCGGCCAGCATGTCGCCCTTGGTGACGCGACCGTCCTTGCCAGACGCCGCGACATTCGCCGGATTGACGCCGCTCTCGGCGGCGAGGCGCGCGACGGCCGGGCCGGAATCGGCAGCCTTGGTCGCCGGCGCAGCAGCAGCGGCCGGAGCAGCGGCAGGCTTCGCAGCCTCGGCAGCCGCGACAGGCTTTGCCGGAGCTGCAGCCACGCCGTCACCGGCCGAGATCGAGCCGAGCAGGGCGTTGACGCCGACCGTTTCGCCTTCCTTGGCGACGATCTCGCCGAGGACGCCGGCAGCCGGGGCGTTCACCTCGAGCGTGACCTTGTCGGTCTCGAGCTCGACCAGGGGCTCGTCGGCCTTCACAGCCTCGCCCGGCTTCTTGAACCATTTGCCGATCGTCGCCTCCGAGACGGATTCGCCGAGTGTGGGTACGCGGATTTCGGTCGCCATATCAGGCCTCTTGTTCGTGTCTTTGTCTGGCGTCTTCGGACAGGGTCAGGCCGCGAAGGCCTCGTCCATGAACGCTGCGAGCTGGGCGGTATGCTTCGACATCAGGCCGGTCGCTGTCGCGGCCGAGGCCGGGCGTCCGACATAACGCGGGCGCTTCGGCTTCGAGCCGGCATGGCCCAGCACCCATTCGAGATAGGGCTCGACGAAGGTCCAGGAGCCCATGTTCTTCGGCTCCTCCTGGCACCAGACCACATCGGCGGCCTTGAAGCGCGCCAACTCCTGCGCCAGCGTCTTCAGCGGGAACGGATAGAGCTGCTCGACGCGCATCAGGTAGACGTCGTCGATGCCGCGCTTCTCGCGCTCGTCGAGCAGGTCGAAATAGACCTTGCCGGAGCACAGCACGACCCGGCGGATCTTGCCATCCTTGACCAGCTTCGTCTCGGACCGGCCGCGCTCGGCATCATCATGCAGCACGCGGTGGAAGGTCGAGCCCTCGGCCAGCTCCGACAGGTCGGAGATGCAGCGCTTGTGGCGCAGCAGCGATTTCGGCGTCATCAGGATCAGCGGCTTGCGGAAGTCGCGCTTCAGCTGCCGGCGCAGGATGTGGAAATAGCTCGCAGGGGTCGAGCAGTTCGCGACCTGCATGTTGTCCTCGGCGCACATCTGCAGGAAGCGCTCGAGGCGGGCCGAGGAATGCTCCGGCCCCTGGCCCTCATAGCCATGCGGCAGCAGGCAGACGAGGCCCGACATGCGCAGCCACTTGCGCTCACCCGACGAGATGAACTGGTCGAACACGACTTGCGCGCCATTGGCGAAATCGCCGAACTGCGCTTCCCAGGCAGTCAGGGCGTTGGGCTCCGACAGCGAGTAGCCGTATTCGAAGCCGAGCACCGCCTCTTCCGAGAGCATCGAGTTGATGACCTCGTAGCGTGACTGGCCTTCGCGGATGTTGTTCAGCGACGTATGGCGGGCCTCAGTCTCCTGGTCGATCAGCACCGAGTGGCGCTGCGAGAAGGTGCCGCGTTCGCAATCCTGGCCGGAGAGACGCACGGGGTGGCCGTCGAGCAGCAGCGAGCCGAAGGCGAGCGCCTCGGCCGTCGCCCAATCGATGCCCTGCCCGGCCTCGACCGCCTTGCGGCGATTGTCGAGGAAGCGCTGGATCGTGCGATGGACGTTGAAGCCGGGCGGCGTCGAGGTGATCTTCTCGGTGATCTCCTTCAGCACCGCGGCCGGAACGCCGGTCGCGCCGCGGCGCGGGTCGTCCTCGTCGGCGCGGATCGCCTTCATGCCGGCCCAGCGCCCGTCCAGCCAGTCGGCCTTGTTGGGCTTGAAGGTCTGGCCGGCGTCGAACTCGATCTCGAGCTTGCCTTTCCAGGCCGCCCTCATCTCGTCGAACTCGCCCGGCTGCACCACGCCTTCGGCTTCCAGCTTGGTGGCGTAGAGCTCCAGCGTGGTCTTGTGGCCGCGGATCTTGCGATACATCAGCGGCTGGGTGAAGCCCGGCTCGTCGCCTTCGTTATGGCCGAAGCGGCGATAGCAGAACATGTCGATGACGACCGGCTTGTGGAATTTCTGCCGGAACTCGATCGCGATCTTGGCGGCGAACACGACCGCTTCGGGGTCGTCGCCGTTCACATGGAAGACCGGCGCCTCGACCATCTTCGCCACGTCGGACGGATAGGGCGAGGACCGCGAATAGCGCGGATAGGTGGTGAAGCCGATCTGGTTGTTGATGATGAAATGCACCGAGCCGCCGGTGCGATGGCCCTTCAGTCCGGACAGCCCGAGGCACTCGGCCACGACACCCTGGCCGGCGAAGGCGGCATCGCCATGCAGCAGCAGCGGCAGCACCTTGGAGCGCTCGACGATATCGCCGAACTGGTCCTGCTTGGCGCGGACCTTGCCGAGCACCACGGGATCGACGATCTCGAGATGCGACGGGTTGGCGGTCAGCGAGAGATGGACGTTGTTGCCGTCGAACTCACGGTCGGACGAGGCACCGAGATGGTACTTCACGTCGCCCGAGCCCTCGACATCGTCGGGAGCGAAGGAGCCGCCCTTGAACTCGTGGAACAGCGCGCGGTGCGGCTTACCGAGCACCTGGGTCAGCACGTTGAGGCGGCCGCGATGGGCCATGCCGAAGACGATGTCGCGCACGCCGAGCGCGCCGCCGCGCTTGATGATCTGCTCCAGCGCCGGGATCAGCGCCTCGGCGCCATCAAGGCCGAAGCGCTTGGTGCCGGTATATTTCAGGTCGATGAACTTCTCGAAGCCCTCGGCCTCGACCAGCTTGTTGAGGATCGCCTTCTTGCCTTCGCGGGTGAAGGCGATCTCCTTGTCCGGCCCCTCGATCCGCTCCTGCAGCCATGCCTTCTGCTCCGGATCGGAGATGTGCATGAACTCGATGCCGATCGTGTTGCAATAGGTCCGCTGCAGGATCGCGACCATCTCGCGAAGCGTGGCGAACTCCATGCCGAGCACGTTGTCGATGAAGATCTTGCGGTCGAGATCGGCGTCGGTGAAGCCGAAAGTGGCCGGCGACAGCTCCTCGGGATCCCTCGCCTGCTCAATGTCGAGCGGATCAAGCTTGGCGTGGAGATGGCCGCGCATCCGGTAGGCGCGGATGAGCATGATGGCGCGCACGGAATCCCGCGTCGCCTGCTGCACGTCCGACGCGCTGAGCGTCGCGCCGGCAGCCTTGGCCTTGGCGCTGAGCTTGTCGCCGATGACCTTCTCGACCACGCCCCAATGGCCATCGAGCGCCGAGATGAGCTCGCCGTTGGCATGGATCGGCCAGTTCGGCTTCGTCCAGGACGCACCCTTGGCGTTCTGGATAATGGCCGGGCCATCATCCTTCAGCCCGGCGAAGAACCCGCGCCACTGCTCGTCGACCGAATTCGGATCGGCCTGATAGCGCGCATAGAGGTCCTCGATATAGGCCGCGTTGCCGCCATAGAGGAAACCCGTCTGCGCGAGAGCCTCGTTGATGTCCTGGCGAGCCATTGTCGTCCTGCCTTCTACCGTCGTCCTGCCCCGTTCCCGGAGCGTCTCATGCCGTCATTGCGTCTTAAGTAAGATGGCCGGGCTGGCCCGGCCATCTCGTCGCGTGGGCGTTCAGCCCTTCAACACGTCGACCAAGGTCTTTCCGAGGCGAGCCGGCGAAGGCGAGACCCGGATACCGGCCGCTTCCATCGCGGCGATCTTGTCTTCCGCGCCGCCCTTGCCGCCGGAGATGATCGCGCCGGCATGGCCCATGCGGCGGCCGGGAGGAGCCGTGCGGCCGGCGATGAAGCCGACCATCGGCTTCTTGCGGCCGCGCTTGGCCTCGTCCTTGATGAACTGCGCGGCGTCCTCTTCCGCCGAGCCGCCGATCTCGCCGATCATGACGATCGACTCGGTCTTGGGGTCGGCCAGGAACATCTCGAGCATGTCGATGAACTCGGTGCCCTTGACCGGGTCGCCGCCGATGCCGACGGCCGTGGTCTGGCCGAGACCCTCGCGGGTGGTCTGGAATACGGCCTCATAGGTCAGCGTGCCGGAGCGCGAGACGATGCCGACCGAGCCGGGCTTGAAGATATTGGCCGGCATGATGCCGATCTTGCTCTGGCCGGCGGTGACGACGCCCGGGCAATTCGGCCCGATCAGGCGCGACTTCGAGCCGGAGAGCGAACGCTTGACCCGCACCATGTCGAGCACCGGGATGCCTTCGGTGATGCAAATGATCAGCGGAATCTCGGCGTCGATCGCCTCGCAGATCGCGTCGGCCGCGCCCGGAGGCGGCACATAGACGACGGAGGCATCGGCCCCGGTCGCGTCGCGCGCCTCGGCGACGGTGTCGAAGACCGGCAGGCCGAGATGCAGCGCACCGCCCTTACCGGGCGAGGTGCCGCCGACCATCTGCGTGCCATAGGCGATCGCCTGCTCGGAGTGGAAGGTGCCGTTCTTGCCGGTGAAGCCCTGGCAGATGACCTTGGTGTTCTTGTCGATCAGGATGGACATTGTTTTTCCTCAAGCCTTCTTGACCGCAGCGACGATCTTCTGTGCCGCATCGTCGAGGTCGTCCGCCGGGATGACATTGAGGCCGGAGGTCCGGATGATCTCCTTGCCTTCCTCGACATTCGTGCCCTCGAGGCGCACCACCAGCGGGACCTGGAGGCCGACCGCCTTCACGGCGGCGATGACGCCGCGCGCGATGACGTCGCACTTCATGATGCCGCCGAAGATGTTGACCAGGATGCCCTTCACCTGCGGGTCGGCGGTGATGATCTTGAAGGCTGCAGTGACCTTCTCTTCCGAGGCGCCGCCGCCGACATCGAGGAAGTTCGCCGGCTCCTCGCCGTAGAGCTTGATGATGTCGAGCGTCGCCATGGCGAGGCCCGCGCCGTTGACCATGCAGCCGATCGTGCCGTCGAGCGCGATATAGGCGAGGTCATACTTGGACGCCTCGATCTCCTTGGCATCCTCTTCCGTCTCGTCGCGCAGCGTCATCACCTCGGGGTGACGATAGAGCGAGTTGGAATCGAACGAGACCTTGGCGTCGAGGCACTTGAGCTGGCCCTGCGTCGTCACGATCAGCGGGTTGATCTCGAGCATCGCCATGTCCTTGCCGACGAAGGCGGCATAGATCTGGGCGATGACCTTCTCGGCCTGCTTGGCGAGGTCGCCGGTGAGACCCAGCGCCTTGGCAACGGTGCGGCCGTGATGCGGCATGATGCCGGTCGCGGGATCGACCGAGAAGGTCAGGATCTTCTCGGGCGTGTCATGGGCGACAGCCTCGATGTCCATGCCGCCTTCGGTCGAAACCACGAAGGCAACGCGCGAGGTCTCGCGGTCGACCAGGGCCGAAAGGTAGAATTCCTTCTCGATGTCCGAGCCGTCCTCGATATAGAGGCGGTTGACCTGCTTGCCGGCCGGGCCGGTCTGGGCCGTCACGAGCGTGTTGCCGAGCATTTCCTTGGCATGGGACTCGACCTCTTCGATCGACTTGGCGAGACGCACGCCCCCCTTCGCATCGGCCGGCAGTTCCTTGAACTTGCCCTTGCCGCGACCACCCGCATGGATCTGKCTCTTCACGACATAGAGCGGGCCCGGGAGCTTCTTGGCGGCCTCGACGGCTTCCGCCACCGTAAGGGCCGGGAAGCCGGCGGAGACGGGCGCGCCGTACTCCTTGAGGACCGCCTTGCCTTGATATTCGTGGATGTTCATGTGCTCGAATTCCTTGCGTGCGCTGGCGAGGGCGAATGGAAGGGCGCGCAGCAGTGAGACTGCCGCACGCCCTTCGCTCTATCTCACGCCAATGACGAATCGATGGACTTGCAGGCGTCGATCAGGCCCTGCACCGAAGCCACCGACTTCGAGAGCATTTCCTGCTCCGCCTTGTTGAGACGGATCTTCACGACCTTCTCGACGCCCTTGGCGCCGATGACCACGGGAACGCCGACGAACATGTCGCGCACGCCGTACTGGCCCTTCAACGCGGCAGCCGCCGGCAGGACGCGCTTCTGGTCCTTGAGGTAGCTCTCGGCCATCGCGATGGCCGAGGCCGCCGGAGCGTAGAAGGCCGAGCCGGTCTTGAGCAGGTTGACGATCTCGCCGCCGCCCTTGCGGGTGCGCTCGACGATGGCGTCCAGACGCTCCTGCGTCGTCCACTTCATCTTGACGAGATCGGGCAGCGGGATGCCGGCGACGCCGGAATAGCGCACCAGCGGCACCATGTCGTCGCCATGGCCGCCGAGCACGAAGGCCGAGACGTCCTTGACCGAGACCTGGAACTCTTCAGCCAGGAAATGGCGGAAACGGGCCGAGTCGAGCACGCCGGCCATGCCGCAGATCATGTTGGGCTTCAGGCCCGAGAACTTCTGCAGGGCCCAGACCATCGCGTCGAGCGGGTTGGTGATGCAGATCACGAAGGCCTTCGGCGCATATTGCTTGATGCCCTCGCCGACCGACTTCATCACCTTGAGGTTGATGCCGATCAGGTCGTCGCGGCTCATGCCGGGCTTGCGCGGCACGCCGGCGGTGACGATGACGACATCGGCGCCCTTGATGTCCTCATAGGACTGGGTGCCCTTGTAGCCGGCGTCGAAGCCGTCGACCGGGGATGACTCGGCAATGTCGAGGCCTTTGCCCTGCGGGATGCCTTCGGCGATGTCGAACAGCACGACGTCGCCGAGTTCCTTGAGCCCGGCGAGATGGGCGAGCGTGCCGCCGATCTGGCCGGCGCCGATGAGGGCGATCTTCTTGCGGGCCATAGCCTAGTCCTTGTGCTTGCGCTGCGAGATGCCGGAGACCCGGCGAAACCGTGGGTTTCTTTGGCCCAAACAGGCCTTTTGCTGCAAGTCGTCTTATGGCGATCACGGTCGGGCTGGAGCGCACGCGCCCTGGAAAACAGCCTTCACCTTTCTCGCCGTCAAATCAATGTCTTGCGCAATGCACGCCTCGCGCGAGGCAGGAATAAGGCGGGCAAATTTCCGATTACAAATTACAAAAAATGTAATTTGTAGCCAGAATTTTCAGACGATGCCCGTCGCCAGCACGCGCAGGATGACCCTGATCAGCGTCGCCAACCGAAGGTCTACCGAAGCCTGCGGCACATCCGCGTCGAGCGCCAGCGCAGCAGGGTGAATGAAGCGATGCGTGGCATCGATGACGAAGGCGATCGCCCTGTCGCGATCGCGCGGTTCGAAGGCGCCCGAGCCGATGCCCTCGTCGATGACCCGCTCGAACAGCGCCCTCACCCGGGTGCGGTTGCGACGGCTGATCGCATGACGCCCGGCGACAGCCTGCGACAACGCGGCGAACAGATGCCGGTCCTCCAGCAGCAGGTCGCGATTGGCCTTGGCCAGAGCCAGGATCAGCCGCTCCAGCTTGTCATGGGCGGGGTCTGGTCCGTCGGCGATGTCGGCGAGGCTGCGCTCCGTCGCCTTGAGCCAGACATCGACCACGGCGTCGACGAGCGCAGCCCGCGACGGGAAATAGCGATAGACATTGGCATGCGTCATGCCGGCTTCTTCGGCGACCGCCACGACGGTGAAGCGCTTCAGCCCGTGCAGGCGCAGATGCTCGCTGGCGACGGTGAGGATGCGGGTTTCGCTCGGCTCGCGCGTCGGCATGCGGCGACGCTTCTCAAGTCTCGACCAGGCCGGTCGTGTCGCCGCTGGCGGCGGAATCGACACGGCCATGCGGCAAGGCCAGGTAATCGCCGGAGCGCATCTCGATCAGCCGCGAGACCGTACGGTCGAACTCGAACGCCTCGCGACCGCTCGTGGCGATGTAGAGTTCGTGCGGCTCGGCCTGCGCCGAAGCGATCAGCTTCACATGGAGCTCATAGAGCGTGTCGATCAGGATGATGAAGCGCTTCGCCTCGTTGCGCTGCGTCTCGTCCATCACCGGAATGTCTTCGATCATCAGCGTATGGAAGCGCTCCGCCAGCTCGAGATAATCCGAGGCGCCATAGGCCTCGGCGCAGAGATCCCTGAAACCGGCGCGCGCGACGCCCCCGGCCGCTTCCGGCACGCGCAGCTCATGCCCCTTGACCGACAGGACGAGCGGCCGCCCATGGGCGACCCCGCTCAGAGTCAGAAAAGCCTTGTCGAGCGCGGCCCTGGCCGTTGCATCGGCAGGCACATGATAGGTCGGTGCGCCGCCAAGCTTCTCCAGCCGGAAGTCGGTGCGGGCATCGAGACGCAGCACATCGACCTTCTCGGTCAGCAATGCGATGAAGGGCAGGAACAGCGCTCGGTTGAGCCCGCCCTCATAGAGACGCGACGGCTCGACATTCGAGGTTGCGACCACCACCACGCCGGCCGCGAAGAGCGCCGTGAACAAGCGCCCCAGAATCATTGCATCGGCGATATCGGTGACGGTGAATTCGTCGAAGCAGAGCAGCGTTGCCTCTTCGGCGAGTTCGGCTGCGACGGGACCGATCGGGTCGGGCTCCTTGACCTCGCCCGCCTTCAGGCGCTGGCGGTAGGCGTGGATGCGCGCATGGACATCGGCCAGGAAGGAATGGAAATGCACGCGCCTGCGGGCCATAACCGGCGCCGAGTCGTAGAACATGTCCATCAGCATGGTCTTGCCGCGGCCAACCGAACCCCAGATGTAGAGGCCCTTGATGCCATT
Source organism: Allobosea sp. 05T439 (assembly GCF_056396005.1). Lineage (NCBI taxonomy): Bacteria > Pseudomonadati > Pseudomonadota > Alphaproteobacteria > Hyphomicrobiales > Alloboseaceae > Allobosea > Allobosea sp. 05T439. Next base: position 252,552 of record NZ_JBFTKP010000007.1, read on the forward strand.
GGCCGACGCCTGCCGCTTGCCGAACAGCCAGCCGAGCGCACTGCTCTTTCTGGCCAGTTGGCGTGAGGCGAGTGTCTCCGACAGCGCCTCGAACCGCTTCACCACGGCGAATTGCGCCGCATCGCGCTCGATGACGCCGGCCTCGACCATGGCGACATAGCGTTCGGAGATGGTGGCGGGCATGGCCTGCGGGCGGGACAGCATCGGCTGCCCGGGTTAAGCCAGGCTCGATGCAACCGCAAGCCTGCTGGCTGATGCACGCTTAGGCATGGGCCGCAGATCGGGGCAGATTGGGCGAAATATCCGCGCTCCCGCCCAAATTTGCCACAGCTTCGCCTCTTGCATTCCCAGATTGGCGGCGCATCTTCCGACCCGAGCTCTAGGGACGAACGCCTCCTGGACGGTAGCGCGACATGGCGCTGTGACAGGAGAAGACAATTGGCTCGTTCGACAAAGGCCGGCGCAATGTCCGGCCAGGGTGAAATTCGCCGGCTCTGGCCTGCGGAACGCACCCTCTTCATCGATCATCTGCTGCGCTTGGACGTGCTTACGCGTCGCGAGCGCTTTGGCACGGCCGTCAACGACGATTTTCTCGTCAATTACGCTGAGACCACCTTCGGCGTCGGCGGGCTGGTCTATGCCTATATCGAGGACGGAAAGGTCCGCGGCGCGGCCGAACTGCGCGGCCTGGAAGACATCGTCACCCAGACGGGCGAAGCCGCGTTCAGCGTCGAGAAGGCCTGGCGCCGGCAAGGCATCGGCGAAGCGCTGTTCACGCGGCTGATCACGGCCTCGCGCAATCGCGGCATTCGCACGCTCTACATGACCTGCCTGCCCGAGAACGCTGCCATGCGCCGGCTGGCGCGCAAGTTCGAGGCCGAGCTGATTGGCGGCTACAACGATGTCGAGGGGACGATCGCCACCGGCGGGCCGACGCCTTTCACCGTCCTCGACGAAGCCTTCGACAATGCCAAGGGCTTTGCCACTCTGGCGCTGTCGCTGCAGCGCCGGTTCTGGCGCCCGGCCTTTTTCGCGAGATCGTCGTCGCGCCCATGAGGCGCGACGAGCAGGCCCGCCTCAGCGGTTGAGCGAGAGGGCGGCGCCGGATTTGGTGACAGCGCCGTTCATGCTGCCGCTGTCCCCGGCACGCAAACGCGCGACTACCGTGCCGCCCGGCTGGTAGAGATAGACCTCGCCGTCGCGATAGTCCCAGGCATTGACCTTCTGCAGGTCACGATTGGCGCAGCCTGCCGCATTGGCGCGGTAGAGATCGAGAGCCGGCGTGCTCGACAGCTGGATCCGGCAGGAACTGCCCGTCGCCTCGCGCGCGGTCCAGCTCCCGATGACGCTGTCACGCGAAGATCCCGCGCTGCGGGCGGGGGCGGCGCCCTGGCCCAGCGTCGCGACCTGGCCGCTGCCGCCTCTGAGTTGCGGAATCTCGGTTGCCCCGGCGACAGGCGGCGCGCTCTGCGGTTGCGGCCGTCCTGCATTGGGATCGAAGAACGGATCCTGCGGCGCCGGCAGGGCTCCCGGCGACGAAGGCGCGGAGGCGGCCGGATATCCGCCCGGCGGCGGCAAGGGCTGCGACGTCACGGGAGCAGAGCTGATCGGCGGAGCCGATTGCAGCTGAGGCTGGCCGTAGCCCGGCCCACCGGAAAAGCCGGGTCCCGGCCCGTTGAAACGCTGCGATCCCGCGCAGGCCGTGAGCGCAAGGAAGGGCAGCAGGCAGGCGGCCTTGAAGAAGCGATGTCGTGTCGCGGTCACGGTCGTCATGCGGTGCCTATTCCCGTCTCGTTGGCTCAGCTGATTCGCAAGCCTAGGCCTGCGCAATGAACGTGGCATGAGCACCTCAATCCCCCAAATACCGGAACTGATCAACTCCGCCACGGGGCATTTGGTTCTTGGGTGCCCGGCGCGGCATAGTCCGGCAGCTTTGGAGAACCAGCATGAAGCCGCTCAACCCGCCCTCGATCCGCCCGCCCTTCGCCCGCTATAGTCATGGAGCCGAACTGCCCGGCGGGCAGCGCCTCGTCTTCTGCTCCGGGCAGCTCGGCATCACGGCCGATGGCGGCATTCCCGAAGATGCACGGGCTCAGGCCGATCTCTGCTTCGCCAACATCGCCAAGATCCTCGGCGAAGCCGGCATGACGCTCGCCGATATCGTGCGGATCAATGCCTATGTCACCGACCGGGCGTATATGAAGCCTTATATGGAATCGCGTGACGCCCATGTCGGCACGCCGCCTCCGGCCTCGACCCTGATGATCGTCTCCGGCTTCACGCTGCCCGAGTTCAAGGTCGAGATCGAGGTCGTGGCCGCAGCAGCCTGATCCGAGCGATCAGGCCTCGGCGCGCCACGGATAGCTCCAGGTCTCCGTCAGCGTCTTGTCGCCGCTCTTCAGGAAGGCACGCATCTCTGCGAGTTGCCCGGGCTCGACGACGATGTCGATGAAGGCGCGGAAACCTTCGGTCTTCGGGTTGGGCACGATAAAGGCGCGGTTGATCCGGCCGTAGGCGATCGAAGGCACGATCTCGACCTTCTCCGGCTGCTTCAGGTGATAGTCGAGATCGCCGCCGGCGAAATCGACGATGAAGCGGCGCGCGCCATCGGTGACGGGCTCGCCCGAGCCGAGCGCCTTCGGCTTCGCCTGGTAGGTGTTGATCACGCGGCCGCCGGGGTGGAGGTCGCTGGAGTCGAGCAGCGCGGTCAGCTTGTAGCCGAAGCGGAACTCGCGGCCGGCCTCCAGCGCGGCCTTGGGCGCCCAGAGCGCGACGATATTGTCGTTGGTCTCGTCGCCGGTCGGCAGTTCGATCAGCTCGACCACGCCCTCGCCCCAGTCGCCCTGAGGCTCGATCCAGTAGGACGGCCTGAGCTCGTAGCTGAGATCGAGATCCTGATAATGCTCGAAGACACGGTCGCGCTGCATCAGTCCGAAGCCGCGCACATTGCTTTCGACGAAGGAGGAAACCGCCTGCTGCCGCGGATTGCGCAAGGGCCGMCAGATCCATTCGCCGGTGCGCGAGTGCACCATCAGGCCGTCGGAATCATGCAGCTCGGTCCGGAAATCGTCATGGAAGCGCCGGTCGTTCTCACCGGTGAAGAACATCGAGGTCAGCGGCGCGAGGCCGAGCTTTTCGATCGTCTTGCGCGGGAACAGCGCGACGCTGATATCGACCACGCTGTCGACATCCGGATAGATATGGAACTGGTAGGCGCCCGATACCGAGGCTGAATCGAGAAGCGCATAGACCGTGACGCGCTCGGCGCCCGCGCTCGGTGCCTCCACCCAGAACTCGCGGAAGACAGGGAACTCCTCGCCTCCGGGCACGCCGGCACCGATGGCCAGGCCGCGCGCCGAAAGCCCGTAACGCTGCTCGCGGCCGAGCACCCGGAAATAGCTGGCGCCGATGAAGGAGATCAGCTCGTCGAAAATGCGCGGATCGTTGAGCGGATAATGCAGGCGGAAGCCGGCAAAGCCGAGATTGACCGGCAGCGGCTTCTCGAACTTGATCCGGCCATAGTCGAACAGGTTCGACGAATAAGGCACCGGTGTCGGTACGCCGTCGCGCACGATGTTCACGGTCACCGGGCGCGTGAACAGGAAGCCGGGATGGAACATCTGCATCCGGAAACCCGAACCGGTCGGCGCCAGCAGCGCCCGCTCGGGGCGGAAGCGGATATCGCGCCAGGCGTCGAAATCGAGACGCGACAACGGTTCCGGCAGAGTCGGACCAGGCTCATAGGGCGCGGCCGCGATCTCGCGAGCCCGGCGCACCACGTCCTCGAAGCCGAAGCGCGGCTGCGGTGGGGTCGGGGCCGGAGCCGGCTGCGTCTCCGGCTGCTGCGCGAGCAGCGCGGCGGGCGCCACGGAAAAGCTCAAGGCGGCGGAAAGGCCGGCCAGGATCTGGCGGCGATTGGATACGGTCATGATTCGAGGAAGCCCCGTCGCGTTTGCGCCCGAAGGCGCATCTCGCCAACGACTTAGGCGATGAAATGGGGCCGGTCTAGGGCGCAGCGGCGGCGCATCTCCGGCACGCACGATGTTGACAGCCGATCGCCCTGTTTTCTACGTTTCGCCCCGGGCCGGATGCAGCCMGCCGCTCGCGCCCTCCCAGGGCATGGTGAATGCATCCCGCTTCCGTCCCGATCCCGATCGATCCGGTGGACGCTTCCAGCAATGCGAGCCCTGGCCGCTTCGTCCACCATCGAGAAGGATTGTGACCATGCGCACCTATCGCGATGCGAAACTGATGGCCAAGGCCCTGCGCGAAGCCGTGGCTCCGCAGACCGCGCTTTCACATGCCCAGGCGCTCGAAATCGTCGCCCGGCAGTTCGGCTATGACGACTGGAACATCCTCGCGGCGAAAATCGGCGAGGCAGAAGCCCGCCCGGCCGCCGGCACCGACCAGACAGGCGTGACCCTGAATATGGGTATCCCGATCCTGCGGATCTTCGACCTGGAGAAAGCCAAGGAGTTCTATCTCGGCTTCCTCGGATTCAGCATGGATTGGGACCACCGCTACGGACCTGAATTCCCGATCTACATGCAGGTTTCACGCTCGGGCCTGCAACTTCACCTCTCCGAGCATCATGGCGACGCCAGCCCAGGGTCGACCGTCTTCGTCTGGATGCAGGGCGTGGACGCCTATCGCGCCGAACTGATCGGCAAGCGCTATCCCTTCTCGAAACCCGGTATCCAGGAAAATGGCCCGGGCGGTCGCACGCTGGAGGTGCCGGACCCATTTGGGAACCGCATCCGCTTTTGCGAGAAGCGGGTCTAGATTGAGGCTCGATCAGCCTCGATACCTGCGGTTGCGCGCCCGTCGACCAGCCCGGCGCGCTTCTGCCTCGCGCGTTCGGCGAAAAAACCGAACCCCGAGGTCAAAAAGAACTTGTAGAGGGGGGCCGCAGTTCGTATATGCGGCTTACCCAATTCGCACGTGCCTGTGGCCGCGTGCTGGTCGGTGGGCATTCGGACAAGAGGCCGGACAGCCGCCAGGGATGGGAAACGGATGGAGGGGGATGGATATCCCCTCAAATCACGCTCCCGGTTCTCGCAAGAGAGCCGCTCCCGAACAGCGACCAGCAGCCGGAGGCGAAACCGGCAAACCCCGAATCTCCACGGGGGACGCAGCTTAAAGCAACGACGGAGCGGGCTTTTTTGGTCTCGTTGGCTTTCCACAGGTCAACACCGAAGAGGCTTGTCCTTCATTGCCGGCCGTGCGGGGGGTCCCCAATCGACGGTGTTTCGGGTCCGGACGTTTCGTCCGCTGTTCTCGGCGTCTCCATCGCGCCGTGACCTGCGAACGACTCACCCGGCGATACGTCGTATCGGCGCCGCTTGCGCCGTAGGGGAGTCGCGCCGATGACCGAGCGCATCCGTGAATTTCTGCGCAACCGCCGTGAAGACGGTCCCTGCGTCGTCATCGATCTCGATGTCGTGCGCGAGAATTATCGTGCCTTCTCCCGGGCCCTTCCCGACACGCGCGTCTTCTACGCCGTGAAGGCGAACCCGGCACCGGAGGTGCTTGCCCTGCTGGCCAAGCTCGGCTCCTGCTTCGATTGTGCCTCGGTCGTCGAGATCGAGCTCGCTCTCGCGGCCGGCGCCACCGCTGACCGCATCTCCTATGGCAACACGATCAAGAAGGAGCGCGACGTCGCGCGCGCCATGGAGCTCGGCGTGCGCTTGTTCGCCGTCGATTGCGTAGCCGAGGTCGACAAGATCGCCCGTTCCGCCGCCCTCACCKCGGTCAAGGACGCGCGCATTTTCTGCCGCATCCTCTGCGACGGCGCCGGCGCCGACTGGCCGCTCTCGCGCAAGTTCGGCTGCGTGCCCGAAATGGCCGCGGACGTGCTTGAGCATGGCCATCGTCTTGGCCTGGGCGCCTATGGCATCTCGTTCCATGTCGGCTCGCAGCAGGCGAATGTGAACGCCTGGGATTCCGCTCTGGCCTCGGCCTCGGCGGTGTTCAAGGAATGCGCCACCCGTGGCATGTCGCTGTCGATGGTCAATCTCGGCGGTGGCTTCCCGGCGCGCTACCTGCGTCCGATCCCGGGCGTTCCGGCCTATGGCGATGCGATCTTCCGGGCGCTGTCGAAGCATTTCGGCAACCAGCTMCCGGAGACGATCATCGAGCCGGGCCGCGGCATGGTCGGCGAAGCCGGCATGATCGAGGCCGAGGTCGTGCTTGTCTCGAAGAAGAGCGAGGACGATCAGGTTCGCTGGGTCTATCTCGACATCGGCAAGTTCAGCGGTCTCGCCGAGACCATGGACGAGGCGATCCGCTATCCGATCCGCACCCCGCGCGACGGTGACGCGACCGTGCCGAGCGTCCTGGCCGGCCCGACCTGCGACTCGGTCGACGTCATGTACGAGAAGACCCCGTACATGCTGCCGTTCAGCCTGGAGATCGGCGATCGGGTGCTGATCGAGGGCACCGGTGCTTATACGACGACCTATTCGGCCGTCGCCTTCAACGGCTTCCCGCCGCTGAAGCAATACGTCATCTGACGTTCTGGCTCCGGCACCTGCCGGAGCCGCCCCCCAAATCATTCTGTTTGGCCGCGTTCGCGCGCGGCGCCGGGAAGGTCTGCGCTCTTGCGCAGGCGCTCCGGCCGGAGGTGCGTCATGATCACGATCCGCGAGGAAACCGCGTTCGACATCCAGGCCCGTGAGGCCCTGCTCGACCGTTGCTTCGGCGAGCGCCGTTTCGCCAAGACCAGCGAACGCCTGCGTGAAGGCCGGATGCCGGCCGCCGGGCTGGCGCTTGTCGCGGAGCGCGACGGCGCAGTCGTGGCAACCGTCAGGCTCTGGAACATCGATGCCGGCGGCCATGATGCGCTGCTGCTCGGGCCGCTCGCCGTCTCCCCGGATCTGCACGGCGAAGGGCTCGGCAAGACGATGATGCGCGAGGCGATCTGGCGCGCCGCCTGCCATGGCCACGGCGCTGTGCTGCTGGTCGGCGATGCGCCCTATTACGCTCGGTTTGGCTTCTCGGCCGAGCCGATGCGCGATCTTGCCATGCCCGGCCCCGTCGAGCGCGAGCGCTTCCTCGGCCTCGAACTGCGCCCCGGCGCGCTCGCGGGCGCCGCCGGCGTCCTGTCCGCAACGGGGCGCCTGATCGAGCCCCTGCCTGCCGCGGCGCTCGCAGCCTGATCGCGAGCGTCACCGCGGCGTCATCCGCACCGGGTTGTCTTCAGCGTCGTCGGGGTCGGAATCGACCCTGGCGGCGCAAAAATGGCGTTCCGGATTGACGAGCGCGGCCGCTCTCCATACGAGCCCGCGAAAGATTTACCCCCGTTCCACCCCAACCAAGGAAACATCATGACTCATTGGCCCGTCCACGGCACCATCACCGGACCGATCGTAATGATCGGGTTCGGCTCCATCGGACGCGGAACACTGCCGTTGATCGAGCGGCATTTCGAATACGACCGCAGCCGCTTCGTCGTCATCGACCCGCATGACACCAACCGTGCCCTCCTCGACGAGCGCGGCATCCGCTTCATCCAGGAAGCGGTGACCCCCGAGAACTACAAGAGCCTGCTGCAGCCGCTTCTCACCGAAGGCGGTGGCCAGGGCTTCTGCGTCAACCTGTCGGTCGACACCGGCTCGCTCGACATCATGCAATTCTGCTCCGAGCTTGGCGCACTCTATATCGACACCGTCAACGAGCCTTGGCTCGGCTTCTATTTCGACCACAGCAAGGGTCCCGAGGCCCGCTCGAACTATGCGCTGCGCGAAGCCACCATGGCTGCCAAGCGCGCGCGTCCGGCCGGCACCACCACGGCAGTCTCCTGCTGCGGCGCCAATCCCGGCATGGTCTCATGGTTCGTCAAGCAGGGCCTGCTCAACGTCGCGGCCGATCTCGGCCTCCAGACCCCCGAACCGAAGAACCGCGCCGAATGGGGCGCCCTGATGCAGCAGGTTGGCGTCAAGGGTATCCATATCGCCGAGCGCGACACCCAGCGGGCCAAGCATCCCAAGCCGCGCGATGTCTTCGTCAACACCTGGTCGGTCGAGGGTTTCGTTTCGGAAGGCCAGCAGCCGGCGGAGCTCGGCTGGGGCACGCATGAGCGCTGGATGCCAGAGAACGGGCGCACGCATGAGGCTGGCTGCCAGTCTGCGATCTATCTGCTCCAGGCCGGGGCCGAGACGCGCGTGCGGAGCTGGTGCCCGACACCCGGCCCGCAATACGGCTTCCTGGTGACGCATAACGAGGCGATCTCGCTCTCCGATTACTTCACCGTACGCGACGAGGCCGGCAACCCCACCTATCGGCCGACCTGCCACTATGCTTATCACCCCGCCAATGACGCCGTGCTTTCGTTGCATGAGATGTTCGGTAGCGCCGGCAAGGTGCAGGAGAAGCAGCACATCCTCGAGGAGAGCGAAATCGTCGATGGCATCGACGAACTCGGCGTACTGCTCTATGGCCACGGCAAGAATGCCTACTGGTTCGGCTCGCAGCTCTCCGTGGAAGAGACCCGCCGGATTGCGCCTTATCAGAACGCCACGGGCCTCCAGGTGACCTCCGCCGTGCTTGCCGGCATGGTCTGGGCCCTGGAGAACCCGAAGGCCGGCATCGTCGAATCCGATGAGCTCGATTTCCGTCGCTGCCTGGAAGTGCAGTTGCCCTATCTCGGCCCGGTGGTCGGGACCTATACCGACTGGACGCCGCTGCAGGGCCGCCCGGGCTTCTTCCCGGAGGATATCGACACCAGCGATCCCTGGCAGTTCCGGAACATTCTGGTCCGCTGACGCCTACCATCCTCGGGACGCCTCGCACCGGCCCGAGGGTCTCCGGACCCCGTTGCACCGCCTGAAGCAAGGCAGCACGCACCAAACAGAAAGGCCCGCCGATCCGGCGGGCCTTTCTCGTCTCTGCCCGGACGGCTCAGAAGCCCGGCGTCGAAAACGTGTTCCGGAACGGGTTCACACCGGCGCCGATGCGCGGCGGCAAGGTGCTATCGCCGTAAAGCTCAGCGACATTCGAATAGACCGGGGGTGAGATGAGCTGCTGAGTGGCGTATCGGTTCAGCGAGCCGACCGGCACGACATTGCCGGGATCGAGATAGCTGCGCTTCTGCACGATCACGCGCAACGGCTTGCGCTGCTGCTGCGCCTCGGCCACCGAAGCGACCGCGGTCAACGCCACGAGCGAAATGCCGAGACCGGCGGCGAGACGCTTGAAGGAATTCATGGCGAGGGTCTCCTGAGGCGATGACCAAGGGGAAGTAAAGCGGCGATTGATAGCGCCAAATCTATCCCGCCGCGGTTAACGCTTTTACTGCCCCATAGCTCTGAGATAACGCTCGGGCAGCCGATTTCAACGGCCGCCCCCTCACCTTTTCGCGGCCGCCTGGTGGCTCGGCACCGTGCCTTCGGCGTCGAGCGATGACGTCTTGCGACCGGCCGCGGATGGGCGCGGCGGTGAGCAGGCGCCGCCGCGGTTACGTTCAGCTGCGGCAAAGAGGCTACGCAGCACTTGATCCTCGCCGGCGCTGAGCAGGGCAAGCCCATCGACCAGGCAGGCCAGTTGCTGACGATCGACCGGGCGCGCCGCCCCACCGCACCACCAGCCGCTCAGTCGCAGCGGCGTGTCGCCGCCCCGGTGGCGGAAGCCGATGCAGGCGCGTTCATTCGCACCATCGCTCAGGGTCACATCCGTAGCTTCGACAGAGCCGAATTTGGTGGTGAGCCCTGTCGGCGCACCGCTGCGCTGCACGGACATGCCGCGCGCAGCGGCCTCGCGCACCAGCGCGATGATGAAGGGCTGCGTCAGATGATCGTCGCCATGGTCAACGACGAGGCGCAGGAGCAGATGCGGCTTTGCCTCGGTGAACGCCCCAAAGCTCAACACATCCTCACGCTTCGCGCCGTCCTGGCTCCGGCTCGCCTCATAGGCCATGGCCTGGCGCTCCAATTCCGGAGAGTCGAGGCCAAACATCGCGATCGGCCGCGCGATCCTGGTCCAGTCTTCATGTTGGGCGCCGAGCAGGCGCGGCTCCTGGCGAACGTCCCGAACGGACCGGATCTCCGCAGCCGGTTGCTCGGCAAGGCTGGCGACCTGCATCTCGCCGCCATCGCCCGAAAGGCCCGTGACGAGCGCAGCCGCCATCCCGATACCGGCAACGGCTGCCAGGCCGCGCCAGGCCAGACCGCCGGTCAGGCCCAGGCCACGATGGCGGACGGCAGCGCGCATCCAGCGGAGGATTGTCCGCATCGCTGCCTCGACATGGTCCATCACGCTGATCAAGGCGCCAATCGGATCGGGACCGCCGAGCTTGCCCTTCACGCTGCCCGCCACAGGCAAGGCACGATGTGCGGCCGCCGAGCCGAGCTCCCGGCAGCTCGAGCCGAGCCGGCGAAAGCCATTGACCAGTAACGCTGCGAACTCACGCGACACGACAAGACCCCGCTCGTTGCCTGCGCCTCCGCGCCAGCAGCCTGTCCTCACCCGCCGGCGACGCTGAGGGCATCCGGGTCAGTATCGGGTTACCGGCGGCCTGCGAACCGCGATTGTCGTGAATCGCTGGTTAGGAGGCAGGGTTAATCCCGTCCTGACGCGCTGGGCTGCCGAGATCAATTGACTTTTTATCGCCGCGGGTGTTCTGGATGAGCATCGCGAGGCGAGCATCCACTCGAGCGCGACCGCGAATGCTTTCAGCCCTATGGGATTTGGCTCTGTGATTGTCGCCCTGACGACGAAACGCACGACCAAAACGACGACCGGCACGCTCCGGACGTCGCGCTGACGCTTCGCCTCGGTTCCGGGCCCTCCCCCCCGGCGGGGGCTACGGCCGAACCCGCCATCCAGACCAGGCGGGTCGGCATCTCCCGGGGGAGACAGAACCGGTTACTTCCAAAAGGAACAGCAGCATGAGCTTCAAGGTCGCGGTTGTCGGCGCCACAGGCAATGTGGGTCGCGAAATATTCGACATCCTTGCCGAGCGGGCTTTCCCGGTGAGCGAGGTCGTGGCGCTTGCCTCCTCGCGCTCGATTGGTACCGAGGTCTCCTTCGGCGACAAGACGCTGAAGGTGAAGGCGCTCGATCACTATGATTTCTCCGATACCGATATCTGCCTGATGTCGGCGGGGGGCGAGGTCTCGAAGCAATGGTCGCCGAAGATCGGCGGCCAGGGCTGCGTCGTCATCGACAATTCCTCGGCCTGGCGCATGCATCCCGACGTGCCCCTGATCGTGCCGGAGGTGAATGCCGCAGCGGCCGCCGGCTTCTCCAAGATGAACATCATCGCTAACCCGAACTGCTCGACCGCGCAGCTCGTCGTGGCGCTGAAGCCGCTGCATGACCGCTTCGGCGTCAAGCGCGTCGTCGTCTCGACCTATCAGTCGGTCTCCGGCGCCGGTAAGGAGGGCATGGACGAGCTCTTCAACCAGACGCGCGCCGTGTTCTCGGCCGGCGACGTCGTCACCAAGAAGTTCCCCAAGCGCATCTCCTTCAACCTCATCCCGCAGATCGACGTCTTCATGGAGGACGGCTTCACCAAGGAAGAGTGGAAGATGATGGCGGAAACCAAGAAGATCCTCGATCCGAAGATCAAGCTGACCGCCACCTGCGTGCGCGTGCCCGTCTTCATCGGCCATTCCGAGAGCGTCAACATCGAATGCGAGAAGCCGATCACCGCCGACGAGGCGCGCGAGGTGCTCCGCACCGCGCCCGGCATCCTCGTCATCGATAAGCACGAGCCCGGCGGCTACATCACCCCGCACGAGGCGGCCGGCGAGGACGCGACCTATGTTTCGCGCATCCGCGAGGACAATACGGTCGAGAACGGTCTCGCCTTCTGGTGCGTCTCGGACAATCTGCGCAAGGGCGCAGCCTTGAACGCCGTGCAGATCGCCGAGGTGCTGGTCAACCGCAAGCTGATCCAGCCGCGCAAGAAGGCGGCCTGATTCCGATAGCTCGGAAAGCTCCACGAAGGCGGGCTCAAGCCCGCCTTTTTCATGAAGGGCCCGGGCGCATGGGCGCTGTTCCGAGTTTGCGCGCCCGCCGCAGGCAAATCCTGCTAGCGTCGTCCCACTCTCCAGTTCCGGCGTCGCCTTGTCCTCTCCCCACCCTTCAAAAGCTCCGGTACCGGCCTTGCCCGCGCATACCGAGGCCGTTCCTCCCGTGCCGCAACGTCGCGATGCTGCGCTGCGCGGCATCGGATTGATGCTGCTTGCCAGCATCTTCCTGTCCAGCTCCGACGTCGCTTCGAAGTATCTCGCGGCGACCATGCCCGCGCTACAGATCACCTGGCTGCGCTATGCCGCCTTTACGGCGATCATGTTGGCGGTGGCACTGCGCGGCGGCGCAGCACGCCTGCGACCGAAGCGTCTGCACATGCAGTTGCTGAGAGGCGTCGCAGTCACCCTCTCCTCCATCATCTTCGTCTCGTCGCTGCGATACCTGCCGATCGCTGATGCGACCGCGACAAGCTTCATTGCGCCGCTCTTCGTCACGGCCTTGTCGATCCCGATGCTTGGGGAGAAGGTTGGCTGGCGGCGCTGGACCGCGACCCTGGTCGGTTTGGCCGGTGTCCTGATCATCGTCCGGCCCGGAGGTGCCAACTTCCACGCCGCGTCGCTTTTGCCAGCGCTTTCAGCCGCGACCTGGGCCTTTGCCCTGATCGTTACCCGCATGATGAGCACGACCGAGGATCCGGTGACGACGCTGACCTGGTCGGCCGTGGTCGGCTTCCTGCTGCTGACCGTACTGCAGCCCCTCGGCTGGCAGCCACTGACGGCTGAGGCGATCGCCATCGGCATCTTCATCGGCGTCGCTTCGACCATCGGGCACTGGTTCGTCATCATCGCCTTCCGCCATGCCGACGCCTCGCTGCTCGCGCCCTTCTCCTATGTGCAGCTGCTCTGGGCTTCGGTCTTCGGCTTCTTCCTGTTCTCGGTCCTGCCGGATCTCTTCACCTTGCTGGGCTCGGTGATCATCGCCGCCTCGGGCCTCTACACCGCCCATCGCGAGCGGATGCGGGCGCGAGCCTTGTAAGCGGACTATCGCTTGCCGTATCGCGCGAGGAACATTGCGACCGCCGAGGCAACCACGCGGGAGATCTCGGCCTCGGACGGTCGCTCGCGCACCGCATTGAACAGGCGCGGGCGCAGCACGGTCGACTGACACAGGTCAACGAATTGCACGGCTGCCAGCGCGGTATCGTCGATCTCCAGCTGTCCCTCCGCGACCTTGCGGTCGAGATAGCCGGCGATGCGCCGTGCGCCCTGCAACGGTCCGTTCTCGTAGAATTCACGGCCGAGATCGGGCATGCGCTCCGCCACGCCAACGACGATGCGCTGGGCGCTGAGCGCAAAATCGCAGACCAGGAGCTGGACGATCCGCTCGCCGAAATGCGTCAGCGCATGACCGAGATCGGGATCATCGTCGAGCGCTTCGAAGATCCCGCGCTTCTGTTCTTCACGCTCGCGTTCGATCAGGGCGACGAAGAGATGTTCCTTGTCCTCGAAATAGACATAGAGCGTGCCCTTCGAGACATTCGCGGCCGCGGCAATGTCGCTCATGCTGGCATTGTCGAACCCGCGCGTCAGGAAGACCTCATGGGCTCCGTCCAGGATCTGGCGACGTTTGTCGGGATCTGCGCCCGCCGCACGCCGCTTCCGGCGCGGCGGCACTCCTGCGATCTTCACAACCTCGTCCATAACCCCATCTCGTCCCGGCATTTTGCGCCGCACAAAAATAATCGAACCGATCAGTTCGATTTCACTTGATATGCGCCATCGCCAGCGCTATTTCAACTGAAATCGAACCGATCGGTTCGAATAGTGATTATCAGGATCGCCCATGTCCGCCGAGACAAAGACTGAGTCGCGTCGGGACCGGCTGAAGCTGGTCGACCCCGCGCTCGAAACCACGCCGCTCCCCGCCCAGGCCCGCAAGGCCGACGAGGCAGCTCCGCGCGAAGCGGAAAGCCCTGCCGCCGCCAAGCCGCGCGGCAAGACGATGCGCCGTGCGGGGATGATGCTGCTGGCGACAGCCGCGCTCGGCACCGGACTCTGGTTCGGCGTCGACTGGTGGCGCAATGGGCGCTTCATCGTTTCGACTGATGACGCCTATGTCGGCGCCGAGATGGCCACGATCTCGGCCAAGCTCGCAGCCAATGTCGCAACTGTCGCCGTCAAGCAGAACCAGCAGGTCAAGGCCGGCGAACCGCTGGTCACCCTCGACGATGGCGACCAGCGCATCGCACTGGAGAGCGCCCGCGCCAAGAGCGCGACGGCAGCCGCGACGCTGCTGCGCATCGACAGCCAGATCGAGGCCGGCCGCGCCAGCCTGCTGCAGGCCCAGGCGCAGCGGGACTCGACCCAGGCCGATATCATCCGCACCGTCGCCGATTTCGACCGCGCCAACAGCCTTGCCGCCAAGTCCTACGGATCGCAGGCGACCCTCGATGCGGCAACGGCAGCGCGTGACCGAGCTCGCGCCGCACTGGCCAGCGCCGAGGCCGGGGTCTCCGCGGCCGAAGCCAATATCAAGGTGCTGGAGGCACAGCGCAACGAAGCCTCCCGCCAGATGGACGAGCTGAAGGTCGCCGAGGACAAGGCCGCCCGCGACCTGTCCTTCACCAGGATCGCAGCGCCGATCGACGGACTGGTCGCCAACACCAATGTCCAGCTTGGCGACCTCGTCAGTGCCGGCAAGCGGCTGATGTCGATCGTCCCGCTCGACCAGGTCTATATCGATGCCAACTTCAAGGAGACGCAGGTTGGCGGCCTGAAGATCGGCGACAAGGCAAGGGTCACGGTCGACGCCCTGCCCGATCAGGTGTTTGACGGCGTCGTCAGCGGCATTTCCGGCGGCACGGGCTCGGTGTTCTCGCTGCTGCCTCCTGACAACGCCACCGGCAATTTCACCAAAATCGTCCAGCGCGTCCCGGTGCGCATCACGCTCAGCCCGCAGGCCATTGCGCGCCATGCGCTGCGCCCGGGCATGTCGGTCGTGGTGAAGATCGACCCGCGCCCTCAGGCCTGAACGGAACGACAAGACCCATTCCGGATGGCGCGTCGCGACGATCCGGAATCCATGCAGCCGTAACGCCCACCGATTGACCCCGGCTTTGCGCGGCCAATGCCGCTTGGCCAGGGCGACGGTGCGGGGCGCCAGGAAGACGAGGCCGTCATGGCCACTGCAACACTGACAGCCGGCGCGCCGGCGGCCTCCGACGCCATCCCGATGCGGCGGATCTTCGCCTTCCTGGCGATGGTCTTCGGCATGTTCATGGCGATCCTCGACATCCAGATCGTCTCCGCCTCACTGGCCGAGATCCAGGCGGGCCTGTCAGCCAGCGCCGACGAGATCGCCTGGGTCCAGACCGCCTATCTGATCGCAGAAGTGATCATGATCCCGCTCTCCGGCTATCTCAGCCGGGCGCTGTCGACCCGCGTCTTCTTCTCGATCGCCGCAGCCGGGTTCACGGTCTCGAGCGTGCTGTGCGCGATGTCGTCCTCGATCAACGAGATGATCCTGTGGCGCGCGGTCCAGGGCTTCATCGGCGGCGGCATGATTCCCGGCGTCTTCGCGGCCGCCTTCACCATCTTCCCGGCCTCGAAGCGGCCGATCGTCTCGCCGCTGATCGGGCTTGTCGCGACGCTCGCGCCGACCATCGGCCCGACGGTCGGCGGCTATCTCAGCCATGCCTTCTCCTGGCATTGGCTCTTCCTGGTCAACGTCATCCCCGGCATCGGCGTCACCATCGCAGCCTGGACGCTGATCGATTTCGACAAGCCGCAGCCCGGCCTGCTCAAGCGTTTCGACTGGCTCGGCCTCGCCAGCATGGCCGCCTTCCTCGGCAGCCTCGAATATGTGCTGGAGGAAGGCACGCGGCTCGACTGGTTCCAGAGCCACGAGATCGTGTTCTTCACCGCGTTGATGCTGGTGGGCGCGGTCCTGTTCTTCTGGCGGGCGCTGACGCGCGAGGATCCGCTCGTCGATCTCTACGCCTTCACCAACCGCAACTTCGCCTTCGGCTCGCTCTTCAGCTTCACGATGGGCATTGGCCTCTACGGGCTGACCTATCTCTACCCCGTCTTTCTCGGCCGCATCCGCGGCTATGACGCGCTGATGATCGGCGAGACGATGTTCGTCACCGGCCTGTGCATGTTCCTGACGGCGCCCGTCGCCGGCAAGCTGTCGCAGAAGCTCGATCCACGCGTGATGATGATGATCGGTTTCGCCGGCTTCGCCGCCGGCACCTATCTCGCGTCCTTCATCACCAAGGACTGGGACTTCCACGAACTGCTGCTGCCCCAGATCCTGCGCGGCGTCTCGCTGATGCTGTGCATGGTGCCGATCAACAATCTGGCGCTCGGCACCTTGCCTCCGGCGCAGCTCAAGAACGCATCGGGCCTCTACAACCTGACGCGCAATCTTGGCGGCGCGGTGGGCCTCGCCGTKATCAACACGCTGCTGAACACCCGGACCGACCTGCACATCACCCGGCTGCATGAAGCTGTCGCTGTCGGCAGCCAGGTCGCCGAAGAGAGGCTGGCCCAGATGATGCAGCTTTTCGCCAGCTATGGCGCCAATGCCGAGGCGATGGCGCTCGCCAAAATCAGTCAACTCGCCCATCGCGAGGCCTTGGTCATGGCCTTCGGCGATGTCTTTCTCGGCCTGACCTGGATCTTTGCAGGGCTGGTCGTGCTGGCCGTGTTCATGCGCAAGCCGCCCAAAGCGCCCCCCGCCGAGGCCGGGCACTAGCCGCGCCGGGACCTGATGCACCGTGTCGCAGCCGGCTCCGGATTGACATTCGCGCGGAGTCCCGCCAAATATAGCAATGATATCAGTAGTTTAGATATTTTCTAAACTACGAGGCCGGCATGCCGGCGATGTGGAAGGCGTACCGATGAGCGTTTTGCCCGTGAAGGATCCCAGCCAGGCCCGTGCTGCCGCGGAACAGATTCCGTGGCCGCAGAAGAGCCCTGCTTCCTGCCCGATCAGCGCGGTGAAAACGCGGCTACGCAATGCTGGCCTGCGTCCGACCAGGCAGCGCATGGCGCTGGGCTGGCTGCTCTTCGCCAAGGGCGACCGGCACGTCAGCGCCGAAATGCTCTATGAGGAGGCGCTGCGCGCCCGCGAACCGCTGTCCCTCGCGACCGTCTACAACACGCTGCGGCAGTTCTCGGAAGCTGGCCTGC
Organism: Allobosea sp. 05T439; assembly: GCF_056396005.1. Classification (NCBI taxonomy): domain Bacteria; kingdom Pseudomonadati; phylum Pseudomonadota; class Alphaproteobacteria; order Hyphomicrobiales; family Alloboseaceae; genus Allobosea; species Allobosea sp. 05T439. Next base: position 269,717 of record NZ_JBFTKP010000007.1, read on the forward strand.
TCCGCCAGGTTTCGGTGTCCGGCCCCAAGACTTTCTTCGACACCAATGTGTCGGAGCATCACCATTTCTATAACGAGGACGACGAAACCGTCGTCGACATCCCTGGCTCGGAAATCCAGGTCTCCGGCCTGCCCGTCGCCCCGGAAGGCATGATGATCTCGTCCGTGGAGGTCATTGTCCGCCTGCGCAACGCCGATGGCGCCGAAGTCGAGACCCGGGTCGCCGCCGGAGCTGGGCACCACGCGTGATCGTCTGCTCCTGCAACGTCCTGTCCTGTCGGCAGATCAAGGGAACCATTGCCCCCGATGGCACTGGACCGGTGACGGCTGGCGAGGCCTATGACTGTCTGGGCTGCAGCCCGGACTGCGGACGTTGCGCCCGGGCCGTCAGAGCCATTCTTGCTGAGGCCCGCGCCGCCTGCGCCAGCCAATGCCATTCCTGCGCCAGTCGCGACGTTGAATGCGCGGTGCATGTCTCCGTCACCCAGATGATGGACGGGCTGGCGATCGAGAAAGACACGATCGCGGCCTGAGGCTTCTCGGCCGCGGGCCACGTCGATATTTCCCGGTCCTGGCGCGACTTCTCCCTTTCATTCTCCGAATTGCCGCTCTACATTAGGATCATTCTAATGTGATGCGAGCCCGAGGAGAGCTGCGATGAAGGGTGACAAGAAGGTCATCGAATACCTCAACAAGGGGCTCCGCTCCGAGCTGACCGCGATCAATCAGTACTGGCTGCACTACCGGATGCTCGACAATTGGGGGCTGAAGGAGATGGCCAAGACCTGGAAGAAGGAATCGATCGAGGAAATGGTCCATGCCGACCGTTTCGTCGACCGCATCCTTTTCCTCGAGGGCTTCCCCAATCTGCAGACGCTTGACGCACTGCGCATCGGCGAGAACGTCAAGGAAGTGATCGAGTGCGATCTCAAGGCCGAGGTCGAGGCGCGCGGACTCTATCAGGAAGCGGCCAAGTATTGCCGCGAGGTCGGCGACTACCCGTCCGAGGACCTGTTCAAGGCGTTGATGAAGGATGAGGAAGGTCATATCGACTTCCTCGAGACCCAGCTCGACCTCATCGAGCGCGTCGGCATCGAACTCTACACCCAGAAACATATCGGCGGACTCGAAGCGGATCATTGATCCCCGAAGCATTCCGACGCCGGTCGCAAGCCGGACCTGCCCCGCAGGTCCGGCTTTTTCGTGCGGAAGCAGTGGCCCGAAGTCGGAACAGGACCACCGCCTTGACGGCGCGATTGAAAGCGACCTAATTCATAGGCTGATACCGACGTAGTTTGTAATGATTATCGTTCAATACTGAAGCTCTACGGAAGATCAGCGCCGAACCTTGTCTGCCTCCTGCAGATTATCGATTTGGATCGCTGCGATGAGTTCCGTTCCGCCATCTGATCTTGCTGGCAAGACAGCACCCCACTCCGGACAATCGGACGTCCCGGTCGTCGACGTCCGCCAATTGGTCGGCACCGGACGCGAGGTCATCCTGATGCATCTTGGCGAGGCCTATCGCCTGCGCGTCACCGCCCGCGACCGGTTGATCCTGACCAAATAGCGCCCCGCTCGCCAAGCCACGCGCTCTGTGCCAGAGAGCCTGCTTCCGTCCCGGACTCCTCTCCGCTGTCCTCGGGCGCGATTCCGAGGGCCGGCTCGTTCGCAAGTCCGGAATCATGGCGATCGTTCTGGCGGGCGGCGAAATCCGCTCAGGCGATGCCATCGGCCTGACCTTGCCTGACCTCCCGCATCGCGCGCTCGAACGGGTCTAGTCGAGCGCTCGCAACCAAGACTCGCTCGGCCCTGAGCGATCATTGCGCCAATCGAAGAGCGCCGTGTGCGTCGCTCGCCAATGTTCGGGCGTGCGCGCTGCCAAGAGGCCAGAGCCGTCTTGTCCAGCGCGATAGGGCGAACCATCCCAGCGCGCGACGCGGCCGCCAGCCTCGCTCAGGAACAACGTTCCGGGCAGATGATCCCATGGCAGCGTTCGCCAGAAGACGGCGAAATCGCGCTCGCCAGTGGCAATGGCAGGATATTCGGCCCCCGCGCAAAGCAGCGGCGGCACGATCAAGGGCACTCGATCCAAGCGCGCCTCGATGACCTCAAGCACGTCAGGCGGCAGGAAACGAGTGGAGATCGAGCCCCGCCGCAGCCCATCCGGCTTCCCATCAGCGACCACGGGCACTCCATTGATCTGGGCGCCGCTGCCCAGTTCGGCGACATGAAGCTGATCCGACAACGGATCGAGCATCCAGGCTGCGACGACCTCGCCTTCGCGAAGCAGTGCAAGCATGATCGAAAATGGTCCTCGGCCGGAAATGAAATTTCCGGTGCCGTCCAGCGGATCGATCAACCAGACGGTGCCCCGATCGAGAGTGTCAGCCAATGCAGGCGTCTTGGCGCAGGCTTCCTCGCCCACGACCCTGGCGGACGGATCGAGCAGCAGCAATTGCTCGCCGATCAACCGTTCGGCATGCTGATCGGCAACGGTGACGAGTTCTCCCGGGGACTTTTCCTCCACATCACGCGCGGTCAGATTGCGAAAGCGCGGCAAAATCGCCTCTGCAGCTGCCTGTCGCAGAACCGTCGATACTTTATCGATCAGACTCATCGTGATTTCGGCTCCCCTATCTCGGGCTTGCCTTCTGGATCCCGCCAATTTGCCAAGGACCGCCTACCACCACCCAAACCGGCGCCGCGTTTCAAAGGAAGCGCCCCGAACTCGCGCCCGAACCGCGAGCACCGATCGCGAAACAAAAAGATCGGGTTGTTGGGGCTCCGGCCGCCCGTTGATACGGGATGACGGAGAGCGGTCTTCCGGTCAGGCTCCATCGATCCAACCGGTCAGGAGGCCTGCCATGGAGCTGTTCGTCGGTCTTGATGTGTCTGTTCGCACCACCA
>NZ_JBFTKP010000008.1:0-2500 GCF_056396005.1 Allobosea sp. 05T439
GGTGGGGCCTATAACGCAGCCATCGAGACGGCGCCGCCGCTGGCGGGGCCGCTCTACTGCGCTTCATGAGAGCTTCGGGCCTTGTAGCCGAGAGATCGGTTGGCCTGCTTGTCTTTGTTAGACGCMCCGCTGTTTGAAAACTGAAGACAGAAAGAGAAACGTGGACGGCGATGTTCTTGCGGACTTGCTTTCGGGCAAGTCAAACGAGACTTCGGTGTGCTGCGTTTACAAGAGCCATCGCTGGTTACTTCGGTAATCAAGCAATGACTCCGTCAATACGCAGCGATGCCGGAACAAACTCATCCAATCTGAGAGTTTGATCCTGGCTCAGAGCGAACGCTGGCGGCAGGCTTAACACATGCAAGTCGAACGGGCACTTCGGTGCTAGTGGCAGACGGGTGAGTAACACGTGGGAACGTACCTTTCGGTTCGGAATAATTCAGGGAAACTTGGACTAATACCGGATAAGCCCTTCGGGGGAAAGATTTATCGCCGATAGATCGGCCCGCGTCTGATTAGCTAGTTGGTGAGGTAATGGCTCACCAAGGCGACGATCAGTAGCTGGTCTGAGAGGATGATCAGCCACATTGGGACTGAGACACGGCCCAAACTCCTACGGGAGGCAGCAGTGGGGAATATTGGACAATGGGCGCAAGCCTGATCCAGCCATGCCGCGTGAGTGATGAAGGCCTTAGGGTTGTAAAGCTCTTTTGTCCGGGAAGATAATGACTGTACCGGAAGAATAAGCCCCGGCTAACTTCGTGCCAGCAGCCGCGGTAATACGAAGGGGGCTAGCGTTGCTCGGAATCACTGGGCGTAAAGGGCGCGTAGGCGGACTCTTAAGTCGGGGGTGAAAGCCCAGGGCTCAACCCTGGAATTGCCTTCGATACTGAGAGTCTTGAGTTCGGAAGAGGTTGGTGGAACTGCGAGTGTAGAGGTGAAATTCGTAGATATTCGCAAGAACACCAGTGGCGAAGGCGGCCAACTGGTCCGATACTGACGCTGAGGCGCGAAAGCGTGGGGAGCAAACAGGATTAGATACCCTGGTAGTCCACGCCGTAAACGATGAATGCCAGCCGTTGGGGTGCATGCACCTCAGTGGCGCAGCTAACGCTTTAAGCATTCCGCCTGGGGAGTACGGTCGCAAGATTAAAACTCAAAGGAATTGACGGGGGCCCGCACAAGCGGTGGAGCATGTGGTTTAATTCGAAGCAACGCGCAGAACCTTACCAGCTTTTGACATGTCCGGTTTGATCGACAGAGATGTCTTTCTTCAGTTCGGCTGGCCGGAACACAGGTGCTGCATGGCTGTCGTCAGCTCGTGTCGTGAGATGTTGGGTTAAGTCCCGCAACGAGCGCAACCCTCGCCCCTAGTTGCCATCATTCAGTTGGGAACTCTAGGGGGACTGCCGGTGATAAGCCGCGAGGAAGGTGGGGATGACGTCAAGTCCTCATGGCCCTTACAGGCTGGGCTACACACGTGCTACAATGGCGGTGACAATGGGCAGCGAAAGAGCGATCTGGAGCTAATCCCAAAAAGCCGTCTCAGTTCAGATTGCACTCTGCAACTCGAGTGCATGAAGGTGGAATCGCTAGTAATCGTGGATCAGCATGCCACGGTGAATACGTTCCCGGGCCTTGTACACACCGCCCGTCACACCATGGGAGTTGGGTTTACCCGAAGGCGTCGCGCTAACCGCAAGGAGGCAGGCGACCACGGTAGGCTCAGCGACTGGGGTGAAGTCGTAACAAGGTAGCCGTAGGGGAACCTGCGGCTGGATCACCTCCTTTCTAAGGTAGGATTTTTCGGTGAAGCTTGCTTCATCATCAAATCCGCTTGGAACAAAGAGGCCAAATCAGGCCTCGACATGCGGAACTTCGCCGTCTTCGTTTCTCTTTCTTTTCCGGGCGAATGCGCTCAGATCTGTTCGACATAGGGTCGGATGTGATCGCGCATTCTGGGCCAACAGCTTGGTTCTTTGGCCGTGTCTTGCGACGTTGTCGTGAGACATGCCTTGGGCCTGTAGCTCAGTTGGTTAGAGCGCGCGCTTGATAAGCGTGAGGTCGGAGGTTCAAATCCTCCCAGGCCCACCAGCTTTCTCGACAAGCCGTCAGGTTCGATTACGGGGCCATAGCTCAGTTGGGAGAGCGGTAGCTTTGCAAGCTTCAGGTCGTCGGTTCGATCCCGTCTGGCTCCACCATACCGCCCGGAAATTCAGGTTTTGCTGATTGCAGCTCTTTGAGCTGCGATGAGTAACGCTGTTTGTCATTGTGAAGAGGGAATAGATCTGAAGAGGTCGCTACCCAGCGACATTCGGGACGCGGACACCATCCGTGCTCGTCTTATTCGGGTCTATTCGGCAAGCATAAAATGGTCTTTCCGATCATGTTTTGCATCCTGTTGGATTGCGGACATCGATCATGAGAACGATCAAGTGCCTTAAGAGCATTCGGTGGATGCCTTGGCGCTGAGAGGCGATGAAGGACGTGATACGCTGCG